>CAYGRM010000177.1:0-13086 GCA_964352225.1 uncultured Saprospiraceae bacterium
ATTTTAGACCGTGTCTTACGATAATAAAAATATAACAAAAGGTAAAATTACTAATACAGGTAATCCCGATATTAATGAGATGGCTAATCCCCATATGGCTTTTCTCCTCTCTTTTTTATTTTGTACGTTTGATTCTTTTGTTTTCCTTAAAGTTGAAATTGAAAAAATACTTCCCATTAGGGCTGATAAAAATATCAGAATTAAAAGAGCCACAAGCAAAGAGTCACTAGCGATTACAAGTGATAAGTATGCAAGAGCCCAAAATATAAGAGAGACTACTCCAAAGAATAGAGATCTGTTAGCTCTTTTCTTAATTGTTTTATCTTTAACTTTTTTGTGTTGCTTTTTTAACTTCATTAAAACCAACTGTTCCTTCCATCTTTTAAACAAGCCTCTCTTTTTAGCTTTTTTCTGTTTTTTGATAATGGTCGTTTTTTTCTCCACATCAGGTTTGTAATTAATTACAGCATTGGATGGTATTGAAAAAGTGGCTATAATTAGAAATAGGAGCAGACTAGATTTGGTGAAAGCTTTCATTGTTAAGTTTATTTATGTCAAGTAATAAAAACTGTATTAGTTTACACATTAATTTATTTAGGAATTACCAAGATGAAAATCACAGGAATAATACATAATAGAGATAGGAATAATCCTAAAAAGGCTCTTCTTCTATCTCTTCTATATGTTTTTGGATCATGTCCTGTTTTTCCTAGAAACTTTAAAGAGTGGATAGAACCAATTATGGCAAGAACTATTGCTAGTGAAAAAAAGATAAGTGGCAGAAGTAAATATAAACTTGAATATGCTCCTAATATTCCAACCCCTACGGACATGATAGAGCTTGCTCCTAAAATGAGTGAAGTATTAGCGCGTTTTGAGATTTTTTCTTGACCCGCTTTCTTGGTGAATCTTTTTAAAATCCACTTTTCTTTCCACCGTTTAAATAAGCCTTTCATTTTAGCTTTTTTATGTTTTTTGGCGATGGTCGTTTTTTTCTCCCGATCATGTTTGTAATGAATTTCATCATTTGATGGTATTGAAAAAGCGGTAAAAATTATAAATAATAAGAATTTAGTAAATATATTCATATCTAAATTTTTTAGGCGGTTTGTAAAAATATTGTTATTAATTACCTCCATGCAAGTAATCAGTTAATTATAAATATTCTTTTTCTATCACAAAATGATTTTTGTCAAACTAATAGGTCATGATTGTTTATTTTTATAAACCTAATAAGAGAAACAAAGGAAGTAGGCCAGTTAAAAAAGAGAAGAACAATCCTATTAATGCTCGACTTCTTTCTTTATTATATTTTTTTGGATCATGCTTAGTTTTTCTTAACACAGCTAAGGAGAGGATGTCTCCATATATAGCTAAGGATACAGCCAGTAGTAAAAAAATAACTCCTAAAGCATTTGCAAATATTATCATCGCCCCAATTCCTAAAGATAAAAAAGAACTTATTCCAACAATTAGAGAAGTTTTACTTGCTTTTGAGATGGTTTTGTCTTCAATTTTTTTTGGAGTTTCTTTAATTTCTTTTGAATAAAGTTATTCCTCCATCTTTTAAGCAAGCCTTTTCTTTTAGCTTTTTTCTGTTTTTTGACGACGATCGTTTTTTTACCAGCATCAGATTTATAATCAATTACCGCATTGGATGGAATAGAAAAAGCGATGATAAATAGAAAAAAGAGCAAAACAGATTTGTTAAAAACTTGCATAAATAAGTTTTTTTGTAAATTGTAATAGTATTGTTATATACTAGAGTGGATCTAGTATTTATTCAACAATTTAGTTATTCGTTTTTCAATGTTTATTGATTTTTATCAATTCAACGAGGTGATTTTTGTTTCCTTTTTGGAGGAGGGAGAAATTTCAAATGGATGCTAACGTTTACGAAACTTTTAAAGTTTCGTAAACGTCTATGTAATTATTTTTAACCAAATAAATCCATCTAGAACTCAATTAATAGATAAGAATAAAAAATAATTTTGACCTAGAACTTATACTGATAAAAGTCATATTGTCCATGTAGTAAAAGTCATTATTTGACAACTTTAGAATATTGAAATTGCACTTAGATTTAAAAGTTGAATAATAAGATTCAACTAATTTAATTTTTATAAAAAAAGTGAGACATGAAAAATACAAACTTAAAAGACAAAGTTTCTGAAAAAATGGAAGCTTGGAAAAAAGAAATGGAGCAATTGAAAAATCAACTTCAACACAATGGAGAGGAAGCTAGAGAGTCTTTTGAAAATCAGAAAGTGGCCTTGGGAAAATGGATCGACAAAATGAAAGATGAATTCGATAGGGTAGAGGGGATAGGCGAAGAAAAAGCTAAAACTTTAAGAGGGCATTTAGAAGACTTAAGAGTGCAAGCTGCTTTGGGTAGAATGGATTCTGCCGATGCACTTCATGAGCAACAAAAGAAAATTAACCATAGCATTCACAGCTTAAAGCACTCCGTTACAAATATTGAAAAAGAAGCAGCTGGAAAAACCAAGTCCCTATTGGAAAATGCCAATCATGCACTTGAGGATTATCAAACTAAATTTGGAATATACCGCTTACAACTTAATGATAAGAAAGAAGGCGCAGTTCAATCGTGGGAAGATACCAAAGAAGATATTTCTCTTCGTCTCCAAAAAATGAATGCAAAATTGGATGAGGGAAAAGAAAAAGCAGCTGATAAGTGGGAACATTTTTCAGATGAAATGAAAGAGTCATGGAAGCATCTGAGAAAAGCCATTACGGGATAATTAATTCGTTATTAAGTTCTCATGAGCGATAAGGATGTAATTTGATTTTTAATTAGCGACATAATTCAAAACCGTCTCTTACATTCTGAAAAAATAAACCCTTGTAATTACTTTAATTACAAGGGTTTATGGTTTTTAGTCGGGAAGACAGGATTTGAACCTGCGACCTCACGCCCCCCAGGCGCGCGCGCTACCGGACTGCGCTACATCCCGATTTTTTTTGAAAAAACCCATTCTAACAAAATCGCCAGAATAGGTTTTTTAGTGAGAGTGGAGGGATTCGAACCCCCGACCCCTACCCTGTCAAGGTAATGCTCTAAACCAACTGAGCTACACTCTCATTTTTTTCATTAGGGTTTGCAAAAATAGAAAAAAATCAAACAATAGATTTTAAATTTGATCTTTTTTTCCAACTTTTTAAAACTTGAAACTATGATGGATTTTACCAATAAAAAAATATTAATCACCGGGGCGGGGAGAGGTCTCGGAAAAGTAATTGCTTTAGAATTTGCAAAAGCTGGTGCCCAAGTTGCCATTCATTACAATACAAGTGAAAAGGAAGCTGAGGAAGCAGTTTTGGAATTGGAAGGACAGGGACATTTTTCTATTCAAGCCAATTTGAAAAATCCAAACTCCGTGAAAATATTGTTAGATAAGGTAGTTGAGCGATTTGGGAGAATTGATATTTTAATCAATAATGCTGCAGTTATTTTGTATCACCGGATCGCGGAGGTAAGTTATGAAGAATGGCAAAAAGCCTGGGATGAAACGATTACAGTTAATTTGCAGGCTGCTGCGAATCTTAGTTTTTGTGCTGCTCAGGCAATGAAAGATACTGGTGGTGGTCGCATAGTAAATGTTTCCTCTCGAGGGGCATTTCGAGGTGAACCAGATATGCCAGCCTATGGAGCAAGCAAAGCTGGGATGAATGCGATGAGTCAATCGCTAGCAATGGCTTTAGCAAAGTGGAATATTTTTGTAGGAACGGTTGCCCCTGGATTTATCGAAACGGATCGGGTTGCTCCAATCCTAAATGGTGAAAAGGGAGAAGCGATAAAAAATCAAAGCCCACTTGGGCGAGTCGCTCGACCTGAAGAGGTAGCAAGAGGTGTTTTGTTTTTGGCTTCGGAGGGAACTGAATTTATGACGGGAGCGATTTTAGATATTAATGGGGCATCTTATTTAAGAAGTTAGCAAATTTCAGTAAGCAGTACCTTTATCGTCTGCCTACTGAAATCTGGCTCTTGTTTATTGTTTAACTATTTTATAAAAAGACTTCCTTCCACTCTTCGCATTTTTTACACTTAAAAAATAAATTCCTTCAGCAATTCCCTCCAAATTAATTTCGAGAGAGTTGCTGGTAGGATTTAATTTAAAAGTTTTAATGACTAGGGCAGAGGAGGTAATTAATTCTAATGTTGAATTCAAATCAATATTTTCTCGAAGGCTCACTATTGCATTTTTATTAACAGGATTTGGCGAGACAGCAAGAATTAAATCACTCGAACTATCTTGGATTTTGGTAGAGACAATGTTTGAATATTCGAATTGTCCATCAAAATCTACTTGCTTGAGTCGATAATATGTTTCTCCAGACAAAGATCTTTTATCAATGAATTCATAAAAATTAGTGGCATTTGTAGTTCCTTTTCCATCTACAATTCCAATGGTTGAAAAATGTTGTCCATCCAAAGATCTTTCGATATTGAAAAAGCTATTGTTTAATTCAGAGGATGTTTCCCATGTCAAAACTGCTTCATTGTTTTCTACCGAAGCGCTGAAGTTTTTTAATTCTACTGGTAATGGAGAACCAGGGCAAATGACACAAGTTCCATTAATTCCAGAATTTAAGGTTAAAGAATATCCATAATTACTTTGCAATGTTACCTGCCAATCTCCTTGTGTTCCATCAAACCAAATATCTTTATAGTAGATTCCTGGAGAGGTTTCTAGAATAATATCACCTAAAGGAATAGGATCTAAACCAGGGTAAAAAATTGGATTTCCAGTTCCTGCATTATCGATAATCGTCCATATTTCACCTGGGTTACTACTCAATAATATATAGTCGTGGTTGTAATAAACCATTCCTACAAAATCTGCAATATTTAATGGATCATCGCAATTACATGGATCGTTAATATTTGAAAAATATGGTTCGTTGATTAAAATTGGAGAAATAGTAGTAAAAGAACAACCGTTGAAGGTTGCCGTCAAATTTATGTTATAACTTCCAGGTTCATCAAAGACAAAATAAGCATTCAAACCTGTATCATCGATGGTTCCATTTCCATCTACATCCCATTCATAAGTTACTGCTGGACTTATAAATGGTGTTGACAAATTCATTACTAAACCTCTAAAACCTACTCCTGGGTTTCCAAGAATATCAATTGATAGTGATGATGAAACTAGAACTGCTGCAAGATTAGATTCAGCGGTGAAATTTAAATTTCCTGAACCAACTCTGCGAGCACATCTCACATAATATGTATCAATGTATACAGGCCCCGGATCATAGCAATCTGAATTTGAATTTGGAATGGCAGTATAAGAATTCCCTCCTGGATTGCTTCCAGGATTATAGGTATACATCCACATATACTCAATTGGTAAAGAAGCATCTCCTCCAGAAGCTGGTGCGGCACTTGTTATTTTTTGCGGCAATTCACCAAAACAAATTTCTTGAATAACTGGTTCGATCGATCCTCCAATGGTTGGATTTTGTGCGAAGAGATTATTCGAAAGAATGAAAATTATCAAAACAGATAGACTCCATTTTGAGTTTTTTAATAAATTAAAAAATGGTAAAGTTTTTTTCATGAGTAGTGTTTGTGGTAAGAGTATGTTCAACTTTTTAACTAATTGAAAGTCAATGATTTGTGGTTCTTGCTAACAATTTTATTTGAAGTTTAGCGAGCTAAATAAAAATTAAATTGGACGCATGGTTCATAAGGCGTTGGTTTACAAGACGGTAAAAATTTAAACATGCTCTAATATGTTCTGAATTCTTTTTAGTTTGATAATCAAATAATGACCAGATCATTCATGTTCATTTTATCATGAATGAATAAGGTTATTGAAAAAATGAAATTAGTGCTAGAATGAAGTGATTAACAATAAGGCATCCACGTAATTAGTTTTCTAAATACAGGTGAAAAAGAAATTCGATGCTAGATGGGAAATAAAAAATACCGATTTAAGAAAATAAAAAGTCAGGTAAATTCTATTAGTTTTAATGATTGGTGTTGTAAAAATAAGTAATACTTATTCTTTTTTCAAATATTACTTTTTTTAATGCGAAATTTGAAGTTTAGCCCTATGAATAGAATAGTTTTTGGAAAAAATAAATGTTATAAAATGAGAATAAAAATTGCACTTGGACTATGGATTTTTCTATTATTGATCCGTTTAGATTTTTGTGTTGCTCAAAGTGTAGGAATAGAAGAATCAAAAATTTCTAAACCGTTGGATGACGACCGATTAAGTTTCGGAACGCCTTCTGCTGTGGGTATGGATTCCATTTTTTTACATCAAAAAATAGACTCCATTGCCAATGAAGCAATTGAAGCAAAAGCTTTTCCTGGGATGCAAGTTTTGATTGCCAAAGAGGGGAAAGTTATTTTTCATAAAGCTTATGGATTTCATACTTATGAGAATATAACAAATGTACAACTAACTGATATATATGATTTTGCTTCTGTTTCGAAAATTACAACTGCTCTTCCGGCCTTGATGAAATTGCATGGTGAAGGTAAATTCAAGTTGGATGAACCACTCAAAACCTATTTCCCAAAATTTAAAAAATCTAATAAATCGGAACTCACCTATCGCGAAATTTTAGCTCATCAAGCTGGCCTTAAACCTTGGATTCCATATTGGACTACGACCATCAAAAAGAATGGAAAATTCAAATGGAGAACTTTGAAAAAGAAGGAAACCAAAAATTATAACATTAAAATTACGGATCATCTTTTTTTGCATAAAAAATATAAAAAACGCATTTATAAAGCCATTCGTAAATCACCTGTCAGCGAGGTGAAAGAGTATAAATATTCAGGTTTAGCATTTTATCTTTTTCCAGAAATGGTGAGTGACTTAACTCAAATGGATTATGAAACTTATTTGAAACAAGAAATTTACGAACCTATCGGAGCAACTACTTTGACTTATAATCCTGAACGGTTTTTTCCAAAAGAAAGAATTATCCCAACTGAGCGAGATACTTTTTTTAGGAAAATTCAAATTCATGGAACCGTGCATGATGAAGGGGCAATAATGATGGGAGGAGTTTCTGCCAATGCTGGCTTATTCGGAACAGCTGAAGATTTAGCTAAATTGATGCAACTGTATTTGAATGGTGGAAGCTATGGTGGCCAACAAATTATAGCCAAAGAATCCATTGATGAATTTACTAAGTATCAATTTCCAGAAAATAACAATAGGAGAGGACTTGGTTTTGATAAGCCTCTTTTGGAATATGATTATGAAAAAAGTTCGGTGGCGAAAGATGCGAGTCCTTCAAGTTATGGGCACTCAGGATACACTGGGACTTTCGTTTGGGTAGATCCTGAATATGATTTGATTTATATCTTTTTTTCTAATCGAGTTTTTCCAACTAGAGATAATCGGAAGATTTATGAGATGAATGTACGACCGAATATTCATCAAGTAATTTATGATTCGATGACATTTGGGAAGGAGGAGTAAATAATGAAAAAGGTATCGGATTCCTCCAAGGAATCCGATACCTAACTAATTAACTTAAAAAAAGCTTACTCACTTCGGCAGTATTCAATGCCCAATCCATATCGTAAACCTCATCTGCATAAGCTGCGTCTTCGATAATTTCTAAGCCTTGAACTCCTGCTTTTAATTCGAGCAATGTTCCGATTTTGAATTTAGCATCCAACTTTCTCAATAAAGTTTTGACATCAATGGAGTTCAAGTTTTGAACCACTTGTCCACCAAAACTCATCTCTAACCAAACTACTTCTCGTCGGGCAATATCTAAAATTCCAAACACCATTCCTTTTGCCAAACTCTTTTTAATTCGCACTTGATGTTGAACTGCAGTTGGATCATACGCCACTCCTTTTCTAGAAATTTTCATGGGCGATTTGCTATTCATCCATCCAACTACTAAGTTTGGAGAAAGCTCTCCACGAATGTAAGCATTGCATGTGAAACTCACGTATTCAGCACCTCGATTAGCCAACTCCTTCAAGTCGATGTCGATATATTCGGCCGTTCCCACTTGGTGTGGAATCTTTTGAATATCTCCACTATGCTTACATCCTGGAATCACTAATTGAGAGTACGAACAAAATTCAGTTTTATCTTCATAAGCAACTTTGCAACTCAAATCCATATCCAAATGCTGAGCAGGAAGTCCTTCACCCCATTGCAAAAACAATCGAACAGTATCGCCTTCCACCGGGAACCGAGTTCCCATTAAAGCGCCTGGCAAGTCTTGAGTAGTTTCACTTCTATCTCCAATTGCGATGGGGATATTTTTCAATCCTTCGTCAATGAAAATAGTTTGGTTAGTGTTTTTTTCCTCTGCAAACTTTTTCATAATGATATCCAAACTCAAATCTTGAATCATGGATTGCATGGTCACTAATTCGTCATTGGCATAAAAATTCAACATTTTGTTGGCAGGAATTTTTTTTGAAACTCCACCAAGTGGTTTGACACTTCGCATGGCATTTTTATCAAAATAAACTTCCGCATACATGTTCAAAGTAAAAATCAAACGAGCTGGAACTTGATCCATCACTTCTCGAAATTGTTGGATGGTAATGTCTTTTCCAAACCACAACATCGTCGAAAATAAAGATCGAGCAAATAAACCTGGTCGTTGTTTTAATAACTTAAAAGTATTTTTAGGATCACTTTTCAATTTAAAATGATGCACTTTTCCGTTCCACACTTCATACTTTTTATGGTAAAATAAATCAAGCATTTCAGCCAAATTTCCATAACCTTTTCGCTTCGCAAATTCCGCCAATCGCAATGCCCGAATTACTCGAACCCACATACTTCTTTTGGGATGCATGATCTCGCATTGCTTTGCGATATCCATCTCCAAGTTATTTATCCAAGTTGCATACATACGACATTCGGCTCGGTTGAATTTTAATTTCAACTCGTTCGTTTGACGTACTTTTTCTGTGGTCATGGCAAGTTCAGAACTGCCGAAAGCACGAGTATTTTTTGCTTTCCGAGAAGTAATCACTTTTGGTTCAATGATTTGTAAAAAACCAGTATGCTTGTACCACAAGTATCTCAAAATATCATTTGGCGTTTTAAATAAATCACCTGCAACTGATAATTTATTTCCTTCCACCAAGGCATCAATCAAGATCATCATGGTTTCTTTAATACCGATTTTGATATCTTTTGGCACTTCAAAATTCTCCACTAAAATTTTCAAACTCTCCACTTGAGTAGCATCCAAAGCAACTGGTGATTCTAACAAGTCCAATAAATATTTTTGCAAATCAGCCTTCGTCCACAACTCAAGAACCTTGAGTTTATTGACATTTGGTTGATATTCTAATTCTCCAAAAGTAAAAGGCGTACCACAAAATGGGCAACCATTGTATCGTTCAATTGGGAAAGTATTATCAGGAATTAAGTGACCACATGGTAAAGTCGTTCCTTTTTTGGATTGGAAAACATTGGCAAAAAAGGTAATCACATGATCCACGATTGACTCATCAGTTGGGATATCCCATTGCTTCACCAAAGGTGTCCAATTTTTATTTACACCAGTAACTTCTTGCAACGTTTCGAAAATTTTCAATTTGGATTTTGGAGAAATTCCATTGATTGCATGGAGTAAATTTTCGGAAAATGAAAACCCAAGGCGTGCACAATTAGCCATCAAAACGCTTGTAGTTTCATTGATTTCTGATGTTGACTTATTTGCTACCCATTCCTTAGGAATGAAAATAGCTTTTTGTCGGATGGCGATTTTTAACAAATCTGTTTTCATAATTTTAAGTTTTATTAAGTAAAAAAAAATCAGGTAATGATGCTTCTAATTCAAAGTAACAGTTTGGTGGGCATAAGCCCAGAAGTAAGAAGCACTTGACCTTAATTTTAAATGGTAATTCATCATTTTTTTTTACCAACAGACTCTCTTTCGAGAGTTCAGGATTCGAACCTGAGATAGAAGTAAAATGATGTTGACCTTTTTTTGGGAATATCGAACAAGGAACAAGGAATAAGGATTTGAGAAGTTTGACGATACTTCTCATAGAAGCAGACAAAACTAACATCGTCAAACTTCTCAAATCCTTAGCGAAGCGTTCTTAAATCGATATTCGATATTCGATATTCGATATTCGATATTCCTTTTGGGAGACAGGTGGGATTCGAACCCACGACCCTATGATCCAAATAAGTTGAAGGATGTTTAAATTGACCCTTGTTCTTTTCTACAGATGCAAAATTGAGTTGAAAGGTAATCAGCAAACAATAAGCATATGCTCTACCAACTGAGCTACTGTCTCCATGAAAAAATCAGGTAATTGAATAAGTAATAACGTGGTAAAGTTGGTGGTGAAGTAACTTACCCTTGACCTGATTTCTTTTCTCTTACAAAATTATTATGCTAGTGCGCAATAATTTTGCGTAGTTCATTTTTTCTTAAAAAATAAGTAGGTAATGGAATAAGTTTTTACAATCCAAATGTTTTTGAAGTAACTTAATCTTGACCTACTTATCTTTTTTTAACTACGCAATATTGCTGCGCAATACTTTCTTTTGCTCTCGTCGAACTTTCCATGGTGGATTCATTTTATAGTCTCCTGCCATGATCGAACCGTAAGGCATCACTTCATCAATCACTTTTCCTAATCCAAATTCATCCATTTGGTTTCTTACCGCAGATGCATTTTTATAAGCTGAAGGCAATTCTGTGATGTCAATTTCGTTGGAGAAAAATCTAACATCTAATCCTTGAGTTTCTTCTTCAAAAATTTCAAGAATTGATTTTTCTCCCTTTGATTTTCTGTGGTTAGATCTGCTCATATTTCTTCCTGCACCATGTGGTGCAAAGCCTAAATTAGTTGTAGTCGTTTCCCCTTCGACAATTAAAACTGGTTCTGCCATGTTCAATGGAATCAAACGAGGCCCAGTAATATCAGGCATAAACTTTTTATCCAAAGGAGTTGCACCTTTTGCGTGATAAAACAAATCCCCATCTTTGAAAACGAAGTTATGTTCATTCCAAAATCTGTTTTCCATTTTTGCACCTGCTTTTTCGGCAGTTGCATTGTGGATGCAGATATGATTTTGTTTTGTCCATTTTCTGATAACCTGCAAGGCTTCCCAGTACTCTTGACCCTCTTCCGTTTCAAAGGGAATCCAGGCATTTTGTTTTAAAGTTTTAGGCGATAATTCTCTTCTAAATCGTTCCGCAATTTTCATTGCTCTCTTAAAAAGCATAGCTCCAACTCCTCTTGAACCGTGGTGAGTGATCATCATTGTATTGCCAGTTTTAGCAGATTTTCCCACAAACAAGAAGTGATTTCCATCTCCTTGAGTTCCCAAATGTTTTCTCGCCATTTGAATCATGTCCTTGTCATTCAACATTCTATTTTCTTCAAAAGCTTCCAATAATTCAGTTGGAAATCTGAATTGGTCATTTCTTTCTCTTCCACCTGGTCCAAAATGGGTCACCGAAAATGCCGCATCCAAAATTTCTTTTGGTTCAATTTTTCCAAAATCAGTCAACATCACCGAGCAACAAATATCAGCTGAATGCATGCCAGGGTGAATTGCATTTTTGGTAACAACGACTCCACCTACTGGAATAGTTCCCGCACCAGTTGGACAAGCATCTGGCATAATTGCACCCGCAACCACAGTTGGAGTTTTCATCACTATATTCATGGTATTCAAAACTGAGCTGACATTTTCTTCCTCTAATTCATTTTCAGCTCTGATATTTTTTGCAAAAGGAATTGGTTTAGCATGCAATTCTAACTCAGGTTCGCGTCTGAATGGTTCCAAGTATTCCAACATAGCTTTACCTTCTAATTGATTTTCATTGATATGTGCAATCGCAGTTTTAAACCATTTCCCTGGAATAAATCCTAAGTCAATTAAGGTGTTTCCGTTGATTTTTAATGTCTTTTTCATTTTTATAATTTTTATTTCGTTTGTTATTTCTTATTGACAATACAAAGATGAAACTCATCTACGCAATCTTTTTGCGTAGTCAAAAAAATATTTTATTTTTATAAAAAATAATCTGATGGCACTCAATAAAAATGCACTTATCCGCTACAAAACCATTGATAAATGTTTACAAAATAGATATCGAAAATGGACACTAAATGATTTGATTGATGAATGTTCTGATGCTCTGTATGAGTATGAGAATAAAGACGTCAACGTTAGTAAGCGCAGTATTCAGTTGGATATTCAAATGATGCGAAGCGATAAATTAGGATACAATGCGCCGATTGTAGTTTATGATCGGAAGTTTTATAAATACGAGGATGAAAATTATTCGATCACGAATATTCCTTTGACGGAACATGATATGAGTATATTATCGGAGACGGTGGAGATGCTAAAACAGTTTAAAGATTTCTCATTATTTTCAGAACTAGGAGGGATTATTCAAAAATTGGAGGATAAAGTTTACACAGAAAAAACGCACCAATCCTCCATTATTCATTTGGACAAAAATGAGAATTTAAAAGGTTTAGAACATTTAGATGTTTTGTACCAAGCGGTTTTAAAGAAAATATGTTTGAAAATAAACTACAAATCATTCAAAGCGAGAGATGCCTCAGAGATTATTTTACATCCATATATTTTGAAGGAATTTAATAATCGGTGGTTTTTGGTTGGGAAAAAAAATAGGGAGCAGCAGTTGTTGACCCTAGCCTTGGATCGAATTGAAAAAGTTGATTTAGATTTGAAAACCAAATATATTCAAGGGAAATTTGATGGAGATGATTATTATAAAAATACAATTGGTGTAACGGTCTTAAATGACGAACAATGCAAAGAAGTGGTTTTGGAAATTGATCGGACGAATGCACCTTATGTGATCACCAAACCATTGCATCATACTCAAGAGATTTTGGAAAAATTGCCTAACGGAGGAGTTCGAGTTCAAATAAAAGTACACCTTAATTTTGAATTGGAAAGATTGATTTTAGGTTTTGGGAACTCGATTCAAGTAATTTCTCCCAGAGTTTTAAGGAATAAAATAATTAAAAAATTAAAAGGAGCATTGAATCGATATGAATAAAAAATGACGAATTAAATTATAGTTTTTTTATCTATCTTTATT
>CAYGRM010000178.1:0-2209 GCA_964352225.1 uncultured Saprospiraceae bacterium
ACTAATTTCAAAATAATCTCATCAAATCCTAAAATAAATTATGTTACAGAGTACTGAGCTCGTTCTTTTTTTCATTGAAAAAAAACCAGCCTGCCGGCTGGCAGGGAACCAAAAAAATTCTAGGCGAAAAAATAGCTATACTTAAGGCAGACTCCCACACCCTCATTTTTCGCCGTGCCCAACCCGCTACTTATTACTCATGGTTTTCCTTTCAAAACTAAATCCTCCGAAATTTGATGTCAAGTATTTTTAAGGTCAAATTATTGTTTAATTATTTTAAAATATCCGATGGCTTGATTTTCATTTTTTATACTTAAAAAATAAATGCCAGCGGGGATATTGTCTTCAACGTCGATAGTAATGTTTTGTTTGCCACTTTCAAGATTGGATATGTTTTGTAAAATACTTTGTCCTGAAATATTGATCAATTCTAATTGGATCGTTTGGGCCAATATTAGGTCCATTTGTACGATTATTTTTTCAGAAAAAGGATTTGGGAAAACATTCATTTCTAAAACACCTAAGTCTGGATTTGAAATAGAAGTTTCTAGAATTATTTCGAATGGACTTTCAATGATGCAACCGTTCGCATCTTGTATGTAGCCGATGTAATTTCCAGCTGCTAAAAGAGCAAATGTTGTTCCTTCTTGATAGTCTAATTCATTTAAGGAAAATAGATAAGGTGGAGTTCCGCCTGTGCCTTCAAAAGTGACACTTCCGTTTCCATTGCCAGTATCATTCATTAAGTTGGTGATAGAAAAAATAAGTTCAGGAGCTTCGGTGATTTCAAATGTAAGAGTATTGTTACAATTGTTTTCGTCAGTTACTATTGCTTCATAGTTTCCAGCAGGAAGACTCTCGAAAAGCCCTGTTGAGTTTGAGTTGCCATTTAATGAAAAAGTATAATTGCCAATTCCTCCGTTCGCCGAAAGTTTAACTGAACCAGTATTTTCTCCAAAACAATTTACATTGATGATTTCGTCGGGTACCATTTCTACTGGATTAGGTTGAGATATTTCAACTGGGAAAATAGCAGAACAATCATTGATGTCAGTAGCGGTGATATTATAATTTCCAGCAGGCAGGTTTTCGAAAAGGCCAGAAGTATTCGTTTCATTTCCCAGGGAAAAAGTAAAGTCACCCATTCCACCAATGACTGAAATTTGAATAGCGCCATTTTCATCTCCAAAGCAAGCAATTGAAGTTGCATCCAAGTTATCTAATTCAATATCATTATTTTCGTTAATCGTGATTGGAAGTGAAAATGTGCAATTATTTTCATCAGTCACCAGACAATCATAAATACCTGAAGCTAAATTTTCAAAGATTCCATCAGAATTCGTTTGATTGGAAATAGAATAAGTGTAGTTGCCTATTCCCCCAGATGCTTGGACTTGAAACGCTCCGGTGGTTGCTCCTGCGCAATCTGCCATTTGAGTATTTTCCAAAGTCATGGATAATTCATTAGGTTCGGTGATGGTAACTATTTCGATGATTTCGCAATCGTTTTCATCTAAAATAGTTACTTCAAAAGTTCCTGCGTTTTAGTTCTGATATATGGCCGTGGTATTTGATGCTCCATTCAAAATAAAAGTATGATTACCAGTTCCTCCAGTTGCATCGATTTCAAAACCTCCAGATGACTCGCCTGCACAAATGATATTTTGAGTTTGAGCAATTGTAGTAGAAATTGGTTGTGGTTCGTCGATCTCAAATTCAACTGTTGCGGTACAATTATTTTGATCGATTATCGAAACGATATAAATTCCATCTTCGAGATTTTCAAAAATTCCACTTGAGTTCGTTTGATTTCCTAAAGTATATTGGAAATCTCCGTTACCTCCGGTTGCAGTTGCAACTATGGCTCCTGTGGCATCTCCAGCGCATTGGATTGGGCTTATGAACTCAATACCTGGGTCGATGGCTTGAGGTTCTGCTACAAAGATTTCGGTAGAAGTTGAACATTGGTTTTCGTCCGTGAATATAATGTTATAATTTCCAGTAGTTAGGTTTTCGAAAATACCAGTTGAGTTGGTTTCATTGCCTAAGGTGTAAGTAATATTTCCATTTCCTCCAGCAGCTTGTACGGAAATACTTCCATCGTTTTCTCCAAAACAGGATACGGAAGGTGAATTTACGGATACCAAATTGATTGCCTCAGAAGGTTCTGTAACTTCAAGTTCAATAGAAGCTGTACACGAGTTTTCAT
>CAYGRM010000178.1:2219-13043 GCA_964352225.1 uncultured Saprospiraceae bacterium
ATGTGACTTCATAAACTCCTGCGGGAAGGTTTTCAAAAGAACCAGTTTGGTTGGTTTCATCGTTTAAAGTAAAGTTGATAATTCCAGTTCCACCAGTAGCCTCTAAATCAAAGAAACCGGTGCTGTCGCCATTGCAAAATACATTTTGACCTTGGGAGGAAATTATTTCTATAGGCTGAGGTTCGGTAATTTCAGTTGACATTGTGCTAGAACAACCATTCGCATCAGTTACTTCAATATCATAAATTCCAGCTGCTAAGTTTTCAAAAACGCCGGAGGAATTTACAAGTCCATTTAGTTGATAAAGGTGCATACCTGAACCTCCAGTTGCACTTATTTCAAGACTCCCAGAGGTTTCACCTGCACAAAGAATATTTTGAGATTGAATGACATCAATATTAATAGCATTTGGTTCTTCGACGATTGCTTCGGTAGATTGCTGACAATTATTTCCATCCGTAATTATGATGTTATAAGTTCCAGCAGTTAGGTTTTCGAAGACACCTGTTGAGTTAGTTTCATTTCCAAGGGAAAACTCAAGTTGGCCAACTCCTCCGCTTGCACCAATGGAAACTTGTCCTGAGTTTTCTCCATGACAAATCACATCTTGTATCTCTACTAAATTAACGGTAATCGCGACTGGTTCGGTCAAAGTAATGTTCTGTGAAGTGGTACAGCCATTTCCATCCGTCAAATTCATCAGATATTCACCAGCAGGAAGGTTTTCAAAAAGACCAGTAGAGTTAGTGGTACCAGCCAAGGTAAATTGATAATCGCCTGTTCCTCCATTCGCTATAAATTGAATTGTTCCATTATTTCCTCCAGCACAATCGACTGAATTCATTTGTGAAATATCAGAGGTCAAAGCAGTTGGTTCTGTAATATTTATTTCGATGGAAGTGTTGCATCCGTTATCATCTGAAACTGAAATGGTATAAATATTCGCGGCAAGATTTTCAAAAATACCGGAAGTATTAGATTCATTTCCAAGAGAAAAAGTGAGGGTGCCCGTTCCACCAGAAGCACCTAAGTTTATACTTCCATTATTTTCGCCAAAACAATTTACATTGGTCGATTGATTGTTGGTTATTGCTAAAACATCAGGTTCGGTGAGTTCTACTTCGATAAGAGAAGTACAATCATTTTCATCCGTAACTGTAATGTTATAAGTATTAGCAGTAAGGTTTTGGAAAATGCCAGTTGAGTTGGTTTCGTTGCCTAAAATATAATTAATCGTACCAGTTCCACCCATTGCTTGAAGCTGTAAACTTCCAGAGTTATCGCCATGGCAAAGTGGATTTTGAGTTTGCGTCACCTCCACATTGAGTGCGTTTGGCTCCATGATATCGACATCAATTGATGTCATACAATTGTTTCCATCAGTTACACTTATCATGTAAATACCGGCGGCTAGATTTTCAAAAAGTCCAGTTGAGTTAGTAGTGTTTCCATTTGAGAATTGATAATTACCCACACCTCCCTGTGCATCTACTTGAATACTTCCTTCTTGCCCATTGCAACTTGCTAAGTTGATACTAGTAGTGGAAAGTATTAATTCTGTTGGTTCCGTGATGTTAAAAGAAGTGGAAACGGAGCAATTGTTAGCATCCGTAATTACAATGTTATAATTTCCAGCGGTTAGGTTTTGGAAAAGTCCAGTTGAGTTGGTTTCATTTCCTAGGGTGAAATTAAAATTACCTGTTCCACCACTTGCTTGTACTTGCAGGCTTCCATTGTTTTCTCCGAAACATAAAACATTTTGCGAATTAGAAATGCTTGAAGTAATTGCATTTGGCTGAGCAATAGTTGCTTCGATGTTCGATTGACAATTATTGGCATCCGTAATTATGATGTTATAATTTCCAGCAGGAAGGTTTTCGAAGATTCCTGTCGAGTTGGTTTCATTTCCTAAAGTGAAATTAAAACTACCTGTTCCACCATTGGCCTCTACTTGTAGACTTCCGTTGTTTTCCCCAAAACATAAAACGTTTTGCAAAGCTGAAATACTTGGCGAAATTTCAGTTGGTTGAGAAATGATTGCGCCAATGGTAGTTTGACAATTATTTCCATCGGTGATTGAAATAGTATAATTACCTGCGATTAGATTTTGGAAAGTACCAGTTGAGTTACTTTGATTGCCTAGTTCGAAAGTGAAGTTAGCATTTCCTCCCGTGGCAGATACTTGGATTGATCCATTAGTATTTCCAAAACAATCAACCTCAGTTTGATTATCAATTTGTGCAGATATCGGATTGGCAGCGTCGATGGTGAATGATTGGCTTTCCACACAACTATTTCCATCTAAAATAATCATATTATTATTTCCAGCAGAAAGATTGGTGAAAATTCCAGTCGTATTAGTTGTGCCATTTAAGATATATTGAAAATTCCCTACGCCACCTGTTGCTTGAAAAGTTACTGAACCATCATTGGCTCCTGGGCAACTTTCGTTAGTTAGAGAAATTAAACTTATCTGAATCGATGAAGGTTCTATAATATCTACAGTTATCATATCTTCACAACCCAGATTATCCATGGTTGAAATTAAATATTGCCCTGCTGAAAGATTTGTAAAAGTATTGTTAAAACCATTTTGGGTTCCATTGATGGAATACATATATCCACCATTTCCACCAACCGTATTAACCTCAATTAATCCATTTGAATCTCCATTACAAGTTATGTTTTGAGTGTTGGTCGCAAATAATTGGACTTCCGCGTTTTCATCAATGGTAACTGATTCGATAGTCGTACAATTGTTTCCATCAGTTATTAAAATTGGATAAGTTCCCGCAGCTAGGTCTTGGAAAGAGGCGGTACTTCCCGTTGTGGTATTCCCATTCAATATAGTACTAAAGTTGCCAGCACCACCAGAGATTTGGAGGATAACGGAACCAGTATTTTCTCCAAAACAATCCACGTGATTGACTTGAGAAAATTGAACAACAATTTCCGGAGGAGAGGTTATTGTAATGTTTAGTGAAGCAATACAATCATTTTCATCTTTGATATTGAAATCGTAACTACCTTCGATTAGGTTGCTAAAAGTTGAACTCGTTTGATAATTTCCACCATCGATATTGTATTGATAATTTCCAGTTCCACCCTGTCCATTTAAGATAACTTCACCATCTGTATCACCAAAGCAGTCTAAATTAGTTTGTTGACCAAGTGAAATTTCTAATAAAGCGGGTTCTGAAATATTGAAAGAAGTTTGCGAAGTACAATTATTTGCATCCTGAGTATATAAAGTGTAAGCCCCTGCTGACAAATTAGAAAAAGTGCTACTGGATTGATAATCGACTTGATTAAGAGAGTATAAGTAATTTTGAGTTCCACCGAATGTATTAAAACTTATGGAACCTGAATTATTTCCAAAACAATCCACATTCGTTTGTGAATTTATAAATGATTGCAATGGATTAGGTTGTGAAATGATGAAAGGTATAATAGCCTCACAATTATTATCATCTCGAATAGTTAAGCCATATGTTCCTGCAGTAAGGTTTGTAAATATATTGTTAGATGAAAAGTTAATTCCATCAATACTGTAGAGATAGTTGGATGCAACAGTTCCACCGACCGCATTGGCAAAAATAAATCCATCAAATCCGCCATTGCAAGTTACATTTTGCAGTTGCGTAATAATAGGAGTAATCTGATCAGGTTGAGTAATCGTAACGGTAATGCTTTCCACTTCATTGGCAGCATCAGTCACTTCCAAATTATAAGTCCCAGAAGAAAGACTGGAGAAAATTCCACTTGATTGAGAAGTACCTCCATTTAGGGTATAAGTGTAGGGAGGTGTGCCATCCGCACCAGTTACTTCTACTGACCCGTCATTTCCACCATTACAAGACACATTAGTTTGATTGATTAAATTTAGAACCAAAGGAGGAATCCCAGAGAAATTTGTTTCCAAGAGAAATAAACCATTTACTCCGTCCGAGCCTAATATTCTACCTGATGGCAAAAAAGGATAAGTTCCCCAACAACCATTATAACCATTGTATGAAGTATTCGAAGGATAGGTGTCATAATAACCCGCCACAGTTACATTGGCAGGATCCGATACATCAAAAACCTGAACCCCATCTTCATAATATGAAGTATAAAGATAGTCCCCCACTAAGTAAGGATTATGCGGAACATTATCCACATGAGTAGGAGCGAGGAGCGGAAACTTGAAATTACTAATTATGCTTATGTCATTAAAATCAGAAATATCTATCGCAGTCATAGGTAATCCAACTCCAACCTCTCTGGCATAATAAGCAGTAGTAGCATCAGGCGTAACCCAGCTACTATGATTATAACCTGACTCAGCTGTATAGGATCCCATGATGTTTGGAGCAGTAGGCGTGCCCACATCCCAAATGAAAAAACCATCATTTCCATGAGAGCAATATGCCGTATCATTTCGGACATAGATATCATGAACATAGCCAGGGCCAGGGAGAGGAACACTTGCCAAGTGTGTCGGAGGGCTGGTCGTGACGTCATAGATGATGAGTCCATTACTTTGCGTATTTGATCCTACGACATACAATTTTCCTGTTGTTTCATCAATATAAATATTATGCGCCCGAGTAAAGTTGGTGGTGATTTGATAAGAAAGAGAAACGGATGTTGGAAGGTTGCTCAAATCATAAACTAATAACCCTTCGTTCCCTTCGGTACAAGCGAATGCATAGTTGCCATAAGTTTTAAAATCTCTCCAGGTACTTGTTGCTCCAGGAGTAAATTCATCAATTAAAGACAAAGTATTACTCGCCGTTATTTCAAAAAAGTGAATCTTACTTCTTGAACCCAAAATCGCATATTCATTACCACTTCCGTCTACATAACCCCAGACATCATTGTAACTCAAACCGGCTTGATCCCAATTATCGAGCAAGTTCATATTCATAGAAACTTGCGAAATAGAGCTTTGGAAAAATAAAAAGATTAGAAAAACGAAAAGTAAAAGCTTCTTCATAGGTTCACTTTTTTATTAATATTGGTTATTAAGTAATTAGGATACAAAGTCCTAAATTTAGTCGTAGTTTTTTAAGAAATATACTTTAAGAATTGAAAAAGGAAAGGATTTTTGGAGTATGTAAATCTAGTAAAAAAATTAAATTTAGATTAAATTTGATATATCTATAGATTGTTATGTGAAGTTTACGACAAGAAATTTTTAAAAAATCAAAAAAAATGAGTTAAACAACTGTAAATGAAAGATTTAGCTTGTTTTTTTCTTCAATTTCATAAAATAATTTCTTAATATTAGGCCGACTTATGAGAATAATTATTTTATCACGAAACTAAAATTTGGGAGGTAATCATGTTTAAATACAATCTTTACGACGCATTCTCCAAGATCAGTCCTTACGACAGGCATCGCGTAGTTAAGTTTCTGTATGACAATCAAGGCGATTGTGCAATTGAAAAAACAGACATAATAAGTGCGATCGAATACTCGATGAAAGACCGACCTTCATTTGGAGGTTATGTTGTAACAGTTGAAAAAGAAGATCAAATTGTTGCAGCAACAGTAGTTAACAAAACGGGAATGACTGGCTATGGGCCAGAAAATATCTTGGTTTATTTTGGTACACAACAAGATTCTACTTATGAAGTAAATCGAAAAATGTTAGACAAAACAATCACGGTAGCTAAAGGCGATATCGCATTTTTAGTGACTCCTGATAATCCATGGAAAAATATATTTAGAAAACTTGGATTCGAGTCAAAACTATTGGAAATGAATTATTCGAAACCAAACAGCAAATCTAAGGCATCCTAGCCGAACTAAAACTTTCTTACTCTCCTTATAATTTAGGCATACTAGAAAAACAAAATCCCTTTTCAGAAACAACAATTAAGCGAGACTTTTCTTTTTTACGAAAGAAGAAATGGTATTTCTTTGCTAAAAGGACAAGGTTTTAATAACAATACATTTACAAGGTTTTGCTGTAGTCCCATTTTAATATCTACTTCGCTAAAAAACTGAAATCTATTCTCATCTCAATTGTCTCAAACGAAATATTTTGCAACTTTAAATTCTATTCAATATTCAATTTCTTAACTTAATGAGATTGTACGTGAGCGATATTTAGATTAACCATGTCCATTCAAATATCCATACATTTGAAAAATAAAAAGACCAACTCCAGCTAAAACTAAAAACCAATTTACTGCTTTATAAAATAGTTGATAACTATCCCAAGATTTCCATTTAGAAATGATAAATACAATTGGAATCAAAGCTGCAATCTGACCAAGTTCGACTCCAACATTAAAACTAATGATTTTAAGTAAAAACTGTCCAGCTCCTAAATCAAATGATTGTAATCTTGTTGATAAACCAAACCCATGAATCAATCCAAAAATAAAAACCATAAATAATAGATTGGGAGATTCAGTCTGGAAAAAATTTTTAAATCCGCCTAAATTTTCAAATCCCTTATACAGTACACTTATGGCAATGATTGCATCAATCAAGTGCTCATCTGCTTTTATTCCTAAATAAGTGGCACCTATTAAAGTGATACTATGACCAATCGTAAAAATGGTAATAAAACGTACAACATCTTTGAAGTTACTGAGATAAAATATGACACCTGTTAAGAACAGTAAGTGATCGTATCCTGTAACCATATGTTTAGCACCTACTAAAATGTAAGAAAGCAGCCCACCATTGCTCAAAGTTTCTTGATCAGATAAACTTACTCCATGTGCTAAAAGTGAAATGGGAAGAAAAAGGAGTAAAAAAGAAAGAAAGTTTAACTTTTTGATTTTCATAAAATTACTTTGATAAAAAAAATGCAAATCTAATAAAAACAACCACTTAAGAACTAATCCTAAGTGGTTGCTTTTATACTTTTTCTAAAAAAATTACTTCGCAAAAAAGTTAAAATCCAATCTCATTTCAATCGTCTCAGGCGAAATATCTCTCAATCTCAATTCCACTCTAATTCCAAAGTCTTCCTTTTCTAAAAAACTTTTGGCATCCACCAACGTTCCAATCAATCCTAAATCACCCGAAGCATTGAGCGCAATTTGATCTCGAAAAAATATTTCTCTTTCGAAAGTAGGATCCTCTTTTGAAAATATTTTGACCGAAACTTCTTGAATGTAACCATTATCTGGATTAGAAAAAATTCCCCGTAAGACTGCTATGCCAGGGTTGATGGCATTTAATTCTTCCGCTGTTTTTCCATTCTGACTGAAAAGCGCAGCAGACAAAGATGGAATGTCAGATACCTCAAAAATATGAGTTCCTGAAAATGGATTCAGCCCTGCCGTAATCGTAAAATCATAGAAGTATTCCATCTCAAATAAAATATTTTCATCTTTTTTACAATTAGAAAAAAGAAAAACAAATGGAAGAACTAGTAAGAATATTTTTTTCATATCAATTTTTTTTAACAACTTTATTAGCTTTAACGTACAAAGTTACGATTTGTGCAAAAATATCAGAATGTTAAATTTAATTCTCTATTTTTATCAGATTATTTCAGAGGAACCTGTTTATTAAAAAATAAAACCAACAGACTAACTATGGGTGAACAAAAAGTATCCTTACTTCAAGATGACGCGCAAATGCAAAACTTTGTCCGCTTGCTTTTAAATGATGTTCGAGCGATGGAATATATGCTCGAAAATGATTGGTTCGAAACAGGCATTACAAGGATTGGTGCTGAGCAGGAAATGTGCATGGTACATGATAAAACTTTAAAACCGGCATGTATTGCTGTCGAGGCTCTAGAGAAAATGAAAAAATGGGATTGGGTCGAAACAGAATTGGCTCGGTTTAATTTAGAAACGAATTTGACGCCACGCGAATTTACAGGCAAATGTTTGAGCCTGATGGAAAATGAAAATATCAAAAACTTGGCAAGCATCCGAAAGGTCGTGAATAAAATGGGTGCTGATATTATCTTGACCGGAATCCTTCCTACTTTAAATAAAGACGATTTAGGTTTTCATAATTTGACACCTAAAAAAAGATATTTCGCACTCATGGAATCCATGAAGCAACAATTAATCGGTAATGATTTTGAGTTGCGATTGACTGGAATTGACGAGTTGTTGGTGCGGCATGATTCACCATTGTTGGAAGCGGTGAATACGAGTTTTCAAGTTCACTTGCAGGTCGATCCAAAGGATTTTGTCAAAATGTATAATATTGCTCAAGCCCTAGCTGCACCTATCTTAGCGATGGCTGCCAATTCTCCCATCGTCTTTGGTAGACGACTATGGCATGAAAGTAGAATTGCGATGTTCCAGCAAGCAATTGATACTCGAACTACTCATGATCACATGCGGGAGCGATACCCAAGAGTAAGTTTTGGAAATGGTTGGTTGAAAGATTCTGTGTTAAATATTCATCGAGAAGATATTGCTCGATTTAGAGTTTTGATTAGTAGTGATGTGGAGGAAGATGCTTTTGAAAAAATATCGGAAAAGATTGCTCCAAAGTTGAGAGCCCTACAAGTTCATAATTCAACGGTGTATCGTTGGAACCGACCTTGCTACGGAATTTCACCAAATGGGAAACCACATTTACGAATTGAGAATCGAGTGATCCCAGCTGGACCAACTGTTTTGGATGAAGTAGCCAACGCAGCATTTTGGTTAGGTGCGATGATGGGGATGGCAGATAAAGTTAATGATGTGACTGAACATATTTCATGGTCAGATGTGCGAGATAATTTTGGAAAAGCAGCTCGTTTTGGAATTGATTCAAATTTCACGTGGTTCAAGGATCAAAAAATTGGGGTTTGCGAACTAGTGCGCAAAGAATTAATTCCCATCGCACGTGCAGGTTTGAAAAAAATGAAAGTCGTACAAAAAGATATTGATCGATACATGGATGTCATCGAAGGTAGAGCCAAAGCACATATGAATGGAGCGAGATGGCAATTGCGCGCCTTTACCAAACTAAAAGAAGAAACTACTCGAGACGAAGCATTGAGTGTATTGACTGCATCAATTATTGAAAACCAAAATAAAGGCCTTCCGGGGCATAAATGGAAAATGCCAGAACTAACCGATCTTAAAGAATACCGACCTTCTAAAATCAAGGTGGAAGAATTTATGCAAACTGATCTGTTTACTGTTCAAAAAGATGATATCATTGAACTTGTGGCAGAGATGATGGATTGGCGAGAAATTAGTTTTACACCAGTAGAAAATACGAAAGGTGATTTGGTAGGGTTAGTCAGTTCCAAAATGATTTTGCGACACCTCGTCAAAGGAAATCGACTCAATGAAAAAGGAACAGGTACTGTAAAAGATATTATGCTTACAACACCTACGACCATTTCTCCAAATGCAACTATTCTTGAAGCAATGGCTGCTATGCGAGATGCCAAAGTTGGTTGCCTTCCGGTGGTGAAAGGGAAGGAGTTGATTGGAGTGATAACACAAATGGATTTTCTGAGAATTTCAGGAAGGTTGATTGAAAGATTAGAACCTTAGCGTAGGTCGGTTTTTCAAAACGAACCACATTTAAAACCTAACCTAAAGTTAAGTGTTCAACCATTATAAAAGAACCATCTCCAATGAGTTAGAGATGGTTCTTTCTATTTTTTTGGAAAATTAAAAATGCAGAAAATGTTTTTTAAACAGTTCGGAGGAAAAGTTACGAAAGAGGATATCGCGAAATATGAGCAATCCCCCAATTGGAGAGATGGCTCTTTTCAAAATCTAGAAAAAACTGATCTCACGGGAGATCTTTGGAATTTACCCGGTATCATTTATAAACAAATCAAAGGCAAAAAAGGAATGTATCCAAAAGAGACTATTCCAGTTTCACCTTTTGATTTAGATGCATTTATGGCACCTTTAGATGAGACTAAATTTATTTGGTATGGACATTCTGTTTTGTTGATGCGAATGAATGGGAAAACACTTTTGATTGATCCGATGCTTGGACCAGATACTACGCCAATTGCACCTATGGCAACCAAACGCTTTTCTGAAAATACTTTATCGCTCATTGATGATTTTCCAATAATAGATCTAGTGTTATTGACGCATGATCATTATGACCATTTGGATTTTGCTAGTATTGAGAAACTGAAATCAAAAGTCAAACAATTTTATGTAGCGATAGGAGTGAAGCGACATTTGGTAAGTTGGGGAGTGGATGCTGAGAAAATTATTGAATTTGATTGGTGGGATAATCGAGCGTTTGAAAATATCAAGATCACTTTTACACCTACTCGACATTTCTCAGGACGAGGATTGACTGATCGATTAAAAACACTTTGGGGAGGTTGGGTTTTTAAAACTGAAACTGAAAATATTTGGTTTAGTGGTGACGGAGGTTATGGAAAACACTTTAAAGAAATTGGAAAAAAATTAGGGCCATTTGATTTCGGGTTTATGGAGTGTGGGCAGTACAATGAAGATTGGCGACCGGTACATTTATTCCCAGATGAAAGTGTGCAAGCTGCAAATGATGCTCAAGTGAAAAAAATTATGCCTGTGCATTGTGCTGGATTTGCGTTGTCTTATTTTCATGCTTGGCGAGAACCAATTGAAGAATTTATTGAGGCAGCAGAGAAATTGGATACTCCATTTTTAACTCCAATGATTGGACAAATTTTTACTAAATCAACCGTCCTGAAGACTAAGTGGTGGAATGATCTTGAGTCATAATCTTGGTGCATCCTTACTTTAATTTGATTTGTCTTTAAAATAAAAAAACATGAAAAAATTAACCTTACTTTTTTTAATATCCTTAATTGGATTTCAATTGAATGCTCAATCAGAGGAAACCAAAAAGATAGAAAGAGCTTGTTTAAATTATCTCGAAGGATTCTATGAAGG
>CAYGRM010000179.1:0-13005 GCA_964352225.1 uncultured Saprospiraceae bacterium
GCAAAGTTAGATTGCGTTAGGTGAAGGTGCAAGATGTGGTTGGTCGGATGCTTACGTTTTATGGAAGTGAGGTATTTTATTATCAAAAGATATATCCCAAATACAGATATACTGAAGGGGTAAAATATTTAGCAGAAAACGCCGGTGCATATTGGTAGCTCGATTTTGTTTTTAGTAATCAACTCGATGCACCACTTAAAGCAGAGGGCTTTCAGGTTTGGGAGCTGAGCGTTAATGATGATCATAGCGCTATGATCCGCGTGGAGGATGGAAACAAGAATGAAGTCAAACATTACGACCTCACGTTTACCGATTTTCCATTAAAGCAATATAGCCTATGGTTTATTAATGGGACGTTGCTTTTGCCAAGTGAATATTAAAGCACATGCTGAGCAAGGGGGATTATCCCTCTTGCTTACTTGCCAAGATCAGGAAAGGAACAAGAGTCATGAGCATTGAAAATATAAAGCTAACCTGGAACACGATTTCGATTGATGTGAATTATAATAATGATTGGTCTAAAACCCATCGGGAGATTATGGGATTTTCTATGGGACATTTAGAAATACAAAGCAAGGATAGGGCACGCTTGCCTATCACAGAAACAGGTTATCGTTCTCATTTTATAGCGGCAACAACCATCGAGGAGTACGGTGGCCCAGAAAAATACGTCATGGATTGGCTTGATGAAAAATCAAAAACGAAGGCATGGAGGGATTACTGGCGCAGCTCTAAACAGCTTTCTTTATTTTAGTCCGTATCCTTTAAAATCTGTACTTTTGCGTTCCACTTAAAACACTATTTGGATGGCAAAGAAAACGATTAATTTAAATGGTATTGAGGTTCGCACGATGGATACACCGTTTGGTGAATACCTCTGCATTACAGATTTGGCGAAAGCGATTGGTGATCGTACAGGTCTTGTGATTGGCGACTGGTTCAGGCTAATCGGGACAATGGAGTATCTAAAAGAATGGGAGCTTGAATATAACAGCGCAGATTTTAATGTCAGCAGATATGCCGACATTAAAATGCAAGCCACAGAACTTGGATTTAGACTTTCGCCTAAACGATGGGTCGAAGAGCTTGGCGGTAAATGTATCATTTCAAAAGCAGGGCGTTATGGAGGATCATACGCACATAACTCAATTGCTTTAGAATTTTGTACGGTCGTTAGTCCTAGATTTAAATTGATGGTTTTTGTCGATTACCTGAAATTAAAAGAATCTGAATCCAAGGCATTGGGTGAGGCTTTTGATCTTACAAGATTGATGACCAAAAGCACATTTCCATTATTGACCGAAGCCATTAAAGAAAACCTTGTTCCTGAAATTTTATACAATACGAAAGGCGAATATATTGCATACGCTGATGAAGTCGATTTATTAAATGTTGCTTTGTTTGGGATCACGGCTAAAAATTGGAAACTAAATAATCCTAAGCTTCCTGGAAACATGCGTGACTATGCAACGGTATCAGAAAAACTTGCTTTGACGGTTTTGCAAGGTCTGAATGCAAAACTGATAGAATGGGATACAGACAAAGAACAGCGCTTTGAAATATTACAAACAACAGCGCGGCAATGGCTGACTATTTTTGATAGTAGTGCATCGGTTAAAAAGCTATCTAACAAATTGAACAAGCCACCAAAGTTAAGATGATCTAATGTCAGCAGATATGCCGACATTAGAATTTGATAACCTGCAACATATTGTCCTTTCATATATCCAATAACAATATTGGAATAGTTGATCTGAATTTTATAAATTTATAGCGTGATGCCTGTTATGCGTTTTTCAAAACGGGGATCACGAGAGAGCGTTTATACCTAGCCTTTCACTTTTAAAAGTTGAAAGGCTTTTTTTATAAACCTACACCTAGAATATGCTGATCATTTCTGCAAAGATTATTTTATTACTATAATCTTAATTTACGATGGAGCGTAACCATGGGGCAAAAAGTACCAACTAAAGTCACGGAAATTCAGCTGACTTATACTAATAAAATAAAAGCGGCAGATCGGCCAAAAGTAAAATGCTCAGGAGACTCCTATAAAATACTGAAAGATAACTGGAGTAATCAAATATCTCTATTAGAGGAATTTAATCTATTGCTCTTGGATCGGTCAAACCGTGTAATGTCAATGTGCAGAGTATCAAAAGGCGGAGTATCAGGAACAGTCGTTGATCTTAAAATAGCTTTTGCCGCAGCTATAAAAGGTAGAGCCTCAGCTTTAATTCTTGCGCATAATCATCCATCCGCTAATCTAAATCCTAGTCAGGAAGACATCCGTTTAACGAAAAACTTTAAGCGGGCAGGAGAAATTTTAGATATAAAAATTTTAGACCATATAATTTTATCGCCAGAAGGCGGTTATTATTCCTTTGCAGATGAGGGGATGACATAGAATGTTGTGTTTCAAAATAGAATCCATCTAGGACATGGGTTAGAAGTGATAATGCATCTTACGTAAATTAAGTGCTATGTCTAAATATATTCTAGTGAAATAATTTATCGAAAAATGGCTTGTGTCTTAAATATGCACTATTAACTAGTTGCTGAAAAGTGATTACCTCAATATGTAGATTTAAACCTGCCTCAATTTTATAAAGCGTTCCGTAGGGCGTTGTTTTGAAACCTTTGTCAATGTTGTATTCTTTTAACTCCTTTGGAATTACATCTACAATGACGTAGCCAAACTTGGGCGTATTTTTTTCAATGACTACTGTTTTTCCTTTATAATTTTTCTTTCCATTGCCGTAAATAAATGCGTCAAAATAATCAGTAATCAATTCAGAGAATAGCCATTGTTTATTGCTCTTAGCTTTTTGATAAGCGGTTTCGCCAGGACGCTTAAACTCAAAGACAACTAATGAATTTATATCTCCTGATGGTGACGATCCATAGGCTGTAGCTTTATCCAGAATATTTACGCCTTCCTTCCACATAAATACATCTGGTTCTTTTGAGCTTTTTATTTGAGAGACTCTTGTAATTGGAATATCTGACGCAACAAAACTATAAGTTATAAAACGTTCATCAAGTAGCCATAGGTTATGTCCTTCTTCTGATGGGTTTCCTGAAATCCCCATAGGAATAATAAGATTATGGATGTCCTCTTCTAGCTTATACTTTCCATTTCTGTCCGCTTCTAATAAACGATCAAACAATTGCAGTATTGATTTACGTCTAACCATGTATTCTGCTAAGCCATCAGAGTCGTACGTTGTTTTTCTTTTAAGGTCTTCTGAAAGGTCTTTGATAAATTCTTCATCAATCTGCTCGGATTCGATATAGCTATCTATTTTAGCATCAATGGTTTTCTTTTCTTTATAGGCTATTCGATGCAGATGTTCTTCTATTGTTTCATCATCTGAAAATGGAGGAATTGTTTTTAATACATCTTCTCTATTCAAGTATCTCCTGTATTGCCAACTTTGATTTTTTATATGTTCTTTTATTTCTTCAATCGCTTTGATCTGCACTTCTTTAATATAGTCCTTAAATTCATCAGCTAAAATATCAGCTAGAGTGCTTTCTATATCTGTTAATACAATCGTATCTTTATCTGCGAAAAAACCATCTCTATTTGATGGGATATTAATAGCGTTTCGAGCTGTTGCTACTTTTTTATCTAAATATTCGGACACGATATAAACATCCAAGAAATAATTTTCTGATCCTTTTTGTAAAGGGTAATTGAAAATCTTGTTTATACTAGCAAGGTTTTTACCATTTCCAACTTCTCTAGAGTTTGCACAGTAATGAACGTAATGATTTTTTCGATTAGCCTTTTTAGGACTTCTTAAAATATATGCTCTGAATGTTTCATTCTTTACATCAAATACCTTTTCGTTTTCTTGGGCTAGTTCTTGGTATTTTTCTATTAGATTAATTGATTCATCTGACGATAAATCATTAATAGTAATATTGGGCAGTTTTTTATTTAGATAATAAATCAAACAATGATTCATGAGTTTTTCAGAAAAACTATCTAGGGATAGACACGTTGCATTGACTATATTTTGATTGTTATAATCAAGTAGTTTTACTATTGTTTCTAATCCTTGAGATATAGCCTCATCATTTTTTATTTCTTGTATTTCGTTCTTTTGATCGAATTTAAAATGTCTACTGCACCATTTATTATTTTCTAAAAATGTGCTTTTTATTTCCATCTCCCTGAATGCGGCAAGGCATGTAAACCTACCCATACCTTTACATCCTAGACTTTTGTTTTTGTGGGAATGTGGAATTTCAAAAGACTCCATATTAGCACTATTGAAGCCTTCTCCATTATCATAAATAGTTACATTTTTTATTGGATAAGGAGGAATTAAATGGTCGCTTTCTTCCTGTCTCTCTATTTCGATTATGATTTTACCCTTACCTTTTGAATCCTTATTGGGAGCTTTCAAATTAATACTATGAATAGAATTAATGATAGGTTCAAAGATAGGCAAAAAGGCATCGCTGCTTCTAAGGCTAATTTCTTCAACTAGATTTTTTACTGGTGTTGGTTTCATTCTTTATCTTTTAGTCGGTTAAAGACTTTCTCCAATAACATTTCTTTTACAATGCCCGCCATTTTTGGATCATCCATAAGTTTGGCAAAAAGTTCTTGGTTTTGCTCCATTCGCTCAATCACCGCATCCATAAACTTATCTTCAAAGCCGTATTTAAAGTTCTCTTTCGTATTGCTTTGCGCTTGCTTGGCAAGGGTTTCATCTTGTACCATTTCTTCTTCGATCTGGTCAAAGAATAACTGATCCGCAGGTGTGAAATCTGTTCCTAATTGATCATTCAATACATTTAGATAGCATACATAACCTCTATGCCTATTCTGAAAATGAAGATGATGATATTGAACAACAAGAGATTTATGAATGGTATTTAGTTAGCGAATGGATGGCAAAGAAGTTAGATGCTCAAGGTGAGCCAGTTCTTTACGGCGATTATAATTACTATTGGGGTAGAACCTGTACAGGGCAATCTATGATCCTTGATGGTACATTTCAAAAGATTGCTCAATCAATTCTATGAACAGTATTCAAGCGACTGTTCAGTTTTTTAAGCGGCTATATTAAACTTAAATTGGAAGATTATAAATACTCTTGATTCTCTATATTCTATTCTAATCGATATGAATATCCTATATCAGGGTTTGTTAATATTGTACAAAATTCAATTCCTTCGGAAGAAGATATGCGTATGATTAGTTTACTGAAGATATTGGAAGCATTTGATATAAGTTTGGAGGAGTTTTTTAAAGAAGAGCTCGTGGATGAAAAAAATTCAAAAAAGAAAGGCTAAACTTTCAAAAATTCAAAATTTAGCCCTTCCTATAATTCTTTGAATAACGCGTTAATTTAGGCTTTTCAGCAAAACATTCACATCTGTATTATGTGGATAATCTTCTAAGATAGAATCCAGAAGGCTTTTCAAATTAATTCCCCCTCCTCCTCCTAATTGAATCAATCTGACAGCATCAGACCATTGACCTTTTCCTGTTCTGGTATTAGAAACCAATGATAAGTCTCCTCCCGCTCTCTGCCAAATAGCTTGATCTTCAATACCTCTTGGGTAAAGTTTACACACTATTTCAAATAATTGGTTTTCGGGTTTCACAAGATTCGGAGCTTGAAAAATAGAATCAATATTTAATTGACTGATAACACCAAATAGAAATGCAGCAACATTTTGCGAAGCATAAGGTTGTGACCCCTTGCCGTCCATTTCACCCTTATCATTAACCAAATCTGAGATTCCACGAAGCAGAAGACTTTTAACTGTTGGCCTTGAACGGCAAACTGTCAAAAATCCTAATCCTTCCATTTCAATTGCTAAAGCATGGCTAGCATTTTGTTTAATGTGTTTATGCAATTCTGATTTATGAGAAGCATCCACTTTCTCCCCTGAAGCAATTGTTCCTGTGAAAGTTGAAATGGTCGGCGCAAATTGTAGATCAAGTATGGATGCAATAATCATTTCCCAATCATTTGAATTCGCATATGTTCCAGCAAGACGTTCCAATTCATAGGATGAGGCACCAAATTGCGGACGAGGTTTAAATCCTTCATCGGTGGTCTTGCCACGTTCATATCCGATAACATCTGCTCCGACAACAATATCTCCGACAACAACATCCTTTAACCCTCCAGCCACTCCCACATAGAATAAATAGGTGGGATTAAAATATTCTATTGCCCGTTCTGTTTCCAATGCTGCATTGATATTTGTTTGATCCGTTTTTCCGACAATGATCGGAATAGATTTGCCATTAACCGAATAGGTTCCTTCGGTATAGTCGGTATGGGTGATGGGATGCTTAATCAACATCCTATCACTAAGATGTGCTTCGACCGCTTTACGCTCCACTTCCAAAGCTGTAAGAATGACAAAAGGTTTGTTCATAAATTAGTTTTTAACATTTTAAGTTCTGAATCACGAGGATATTCCAAAAGCATTTCCTTAATAAGGGATTTCACATCTGGGTTGCCTCCATTTTTAATAAGTCGGATAGCTTCATGCCATCGTTTTTTACCTGTTGCAGAATGAATAAGGTCAGCATTATCGCCTCCTGCTTGTTCCCATATTCCATTATGATCTGGCCCAGAAGGAAATAATTTTGTTGCCTTTTCTTCAAGAGCATTCCAGCATTCTTTTTTTGAAATACTAGTGGATGAATTACTAATCATCGAAAATCCCAATTTCGACCAAAAACCAAGTCTATCTGAACATTGATATAGTGCTGGTAATAAGTCTTTACGACGAATGAGTTGAGAATAACAACGTTCAGCAACACGTTTCCAATCTTTATTATTAACCAATTTACCTAAAAGTGTTGCTTCAATATTTGTAAAGCGATTCTTTTCAATTAAATAAATCGCTTCATCCTGACCAAATGATGATATGCTCTCGAAGAGATCAATCTTAGAAGAAAGCGTTAAGCTTTTATTTTCTAATAATTGGTAAATGAAAGCTCTTGATTCTATGTGGTCTTTTAGTGTTTTTTCTAAATCTTTTAAAACTATCTTGCCTTCCATTATTGCCTGAAGAATAGAAATGGATGTTGCGTGCAGAAAATTATCTTTGACCGATTTAGGTAGGAATCCCCATACTTCTTTTCTAAATGGATATTTCTTTAAATCATTCACGGAACTGGTACTGATTTTCAGCAGAAGTTGGGTATCAAACTCATGCCCTTCCCTCAGTAAATCCATAATTGAAAAAAGAACCTGTGATGGATTGCTAATCCCATTCCACATATCTACTTTTTGCAACTCCGTAATTTTAAACCATAATCTTTGCCATCCTTCATGGGCAATGTCCATAGCATCTAGTAATAAAGGATTATCATTATATCGTTCTACTGAGAGCGAATAAAGTCGCTCATCATCTCTGGATATTGATAACTCAATAAACTTATCATCAGAGATTTCTTTAGCAATAAGTTTGATGACTTTAGAATGATCTTCTTGAGTATCAATATTTAATTGATGTTTCAAAGCTATTTCTGCATCATATAGCGTTAATCCTAATACCCCATGGAGGTACAACCAATTTTTTCGTTGTGCTAATTCGAAAAGAATCTTTGCGATGCTTTTTTTAAGCTTCTTCGGCAATGACAGAACAAGGTCTTCACCCGCTTCAAAGGGCAAAAGTGGTTCTAAATGTTCAATCAACGCCGGTTCGGTTATAAACCAATTCCAGATCGTTGTAGAAGATTTCTTCTTCCAATTGGAAAGGGAATAATTAAGACTCTTCATTATGGCTTGGTTCCACCAGCCCGAATCCTTCGCATTAAATGCTGCCATCAGCAATGTAGTCATGCTCGAATCAAGTTTTTGATTCATCAAATGGGTATTTAATCTGCTTTCCAAAGCTTTTGATAAATGTGTTTCTGCATTGGCAAATCCTGACCAGTTAGGATTCGCCAAAACAAGCATTTCATTGGGAGAAGAGTTGTTTATTCGCTTTATAATCGTTTCTATAAGTTCTGCTTTTTTTACAGAGGCAAATTTAGAATTAGGGCTAAAGTAACTAACCAAGTGAACAAAATTCATCAACTCATTAAAATCGGATTTCACAAAAGATTGATAGACAGCTAGCATCGTCTCCATCACATTTAGATCATCGAATTCCTCAATGGTAAATTCAAAATCATTGAGTAAATTTTGGAGGTCTTTCGCTTGTAAATCATCACCTGCCAACAAGTGTGCTCCTTGAGACTCAATCAATTCAACACAATTAGATTCAATCAATTTGAAATTTGTATTAACCCAATTAATTCGCAATTCTTGCGGAACAAATACCAAATTCAATAATTCCATTTTGATTTTTTGTGGATCAAAAGCCACTCCAATCCTCAGCTTTAATTTTAGAGCATCAGGAATCAAATGCCATATTCGACTCAACCATTCAAAATAATCTTCCTCACCTAGCCACGCAATGGTGTTATCAAAATCATGATGTTTAATTAAAGCATTAACTGCACATGGTAATTGAGATGGTTGATGTTTTTTGAACTGTGGATTAATAGTGTTTGGCTGTATTCCTATTGGTTTTAATGCAATTTCTTTATCAATATGACCTAGAAAATAAGGTATTAAAACGGTAATATCCTTTAGTTTGAGGTAGTCTTTTTCCTTCATAATTAGTGCATGAGAAAAGAGCCGTCCTCTTCGTCCCGCAGAAAGATCAGGAAAGGATTTAACCAATATAAAAAAACCAACTCGCAAGAACCCACTTATCGCAGGTTTCTTAAGAACCGTATCGGGAGGCCGATCGGTAAGGTCAGTCGAATTCCCTAATTTCTCAGGGGTATTCGTTTTAGAGAATGAGGAATTAAGTAAAGCATAGCCCCCATTTTTATCTCCATAAATTGCTTGATGTATCTGAATCATAATTTGAGTGCAATTTCAACCAATCGAGTCAAATCAGGTTCTTCTGGATCATCTTCTAAAACTAAATATCCAAAAGATTCTGGTAGTTCATCGAGGTATCGATTTTTTGCTTCTTCATTATCTAAAGGAAAATGCTGAGCGGATAATCCGATCACTTTATAGCTATCTTTTTGCCATAGGCTGTCAAGGAAATGGTAGAAGAAGGGCATACGTACCTGCAACTCCTTCAAAGGTTTTTGATCTGAATGAAGTTCATCCCAACAGGTCAAAACGATTAATAGTTTTGGGCTTTGAATGGGAGATTTGATACTGGTTTCTCTTGCATGCAATAGTGTTTGTATCAATTCAATATATCGATATTGGTCAGATAAACGATCTTTAGGATTTGGATCATTCTTTGAATTATCTTTCGACTCATCTTTTTCAGCATAACCTGTCAGACTTAAATCATAATGATGGAATAAACGATTAGGGCGTATAAATAGAATCCACCTGTCATTCAACTTGGCACGTTTCGCCCAACGGTTATCATATTCTAAAAAATCAATAATGTTACGTACTTGCTCTCCTCCATAATCTTTAAAAACCAGATCAAACTCTTCTTCATCAAGACTTGCACGTAGGGTAACCTCTAAATTTTCATCAGCGGGAGTCGTTGAGGTTTCCTCTCCATCAGCGAGTCTTTCATAAGCTTTTTCCAATCCTGAAAAATCCTCAGAATTTTTCACCAATTTAATTCGGCCTGAATGAGCTTGTAATCGACCATAGAGCTGAGCCTGAAAAGTTGTCTTTCCTGATTTAGGAGCTCCAATAATTAACATTGAGTTATTGATTTTCATAACTGCCTTTATATTTAAAGAAAAAATCAGTCGTTTCACCCCGATCAGGAATTATTTGAAGTGACTGAGTTTTACACATTTCATTGATAAGGTACTCGGTAACACGAAGATTATTGACATGGCATAAGGTGTCAGTATCCTCTTTAGAATAGTTACTGATTTTGAGGGTTAGAGCATGGGGAAATAATCTTACCATTGCTTTATCAATCGCTTCTTTAATATTCGGACGAACTTCCTTTATTTTATCTGCCTTTGACCAAACGATAGTTACAGGTCTCTGTCCTAAATTTGCAGCAACCTGTCCTGCAAGTTGAATGATTTTTAGTTTGGCTCGCCCTCTTTCCCGAATGATGGCTTCGCTATCGATAAAGAAAATGAAAGCTTGTGCATGCTGGTAAATCCATCTCGCATTTTCAGCATTGATATCGTCGACCTTGCTAGCCCATTTTGTAAATACTTCCCCTGAAGAATCAGCAAAAAGAATATCCTGAAATTGGTCTTCATTACGCAGAGCAAGATGAAAGAGACTGTAAAAATCAGGAGCAGAGGGAGTGGTTGGGGGGAAATCTACTTTACCATTCGGCTTTATCTTTAGGTGTTTAGCTAAATTCTCCCATGCGACTAGACTAAAACTCCCTGCAAAATTCCAATTCTTAAACTTCTTGCCGTTATATAATAAAGTATAAAGCATTCCAAGGTATGAACTTTTCCCTGCATTGGCTGCCCCGATAATTCCAATAATTTTGGGTGAGGAGCGATGAGAAAGTAACTCAATATCTTCAGGTTGGAGTGCAAGTCCAGACCACGGAATGATGGTTGATTTTGATTTGGTACTTTTCTTTGTTGATTTTGGTTCAGACTCTATCCCTAACCAATGTGGACAGGATTGGTGTTGAGGACTCGTTGATACTTTACACAAACCTTTAGGAGCATGGCATCCTTCATATGGGCACTTTTTTCGCATCGCCATCTATTTTTTGGTTGCTAATTTTATTGCTTGTAAATCATGAAAAATCCAAACGGCTAAATCTGCCAGAGAAACTTCTGACGTTTTAGCAATGCCCGTTTCAGAAAATATATCATTCTCTGAAACTTGATTGAGATGATTTGCTAAAGCACAACCAAATGATTTACGCCCAACAATATTGTTAACTAAAACCTTCAATAATTCATCCTCTTCTTCCTTCAACTTGAATGCTTCTTCAATCCACTCTTTAAAAGGTTTCGGATCATCTATGGATTTACCATGAACATCTTTTAACGTTTCCATCAGAAGGAAGTCCACACTATGAGGATAAATGGGGGCAACTAAATCAGCTAAATCAGTAGCCATCAAAATAGCAGCTTTGATAGGATTGAGGGAGTGATAAGAAGCATCTAGACTGGGAGAATATAAGGTTTGTTTCCACCATAGCAATTCACTTCGTTTATTATTAGCCATAGCCCCTTGTTGCAAGCCTTCAGATATTTGTTTCAAAAAAGGTTGTATGTGTGAAAGAGAGTTTTCAACTTGTTCCTCAACAAAAGTTGATAGGGCTTTTAAATTTTTATTCTGGGTTGTCAAAGCAGAATTAATTTCTTTTGCTAAACCATCTGATACCTGTTTCGCAAAATGTGGTGCCCAATGTTGATGTTGCGGATTACGGGGATTGGAACCTATATTTTTTGAGTAACTTTTCCATCCACTATTTTGTGCGCCATCCAATAGGTATTCCTCTATTTTTTCCTCACTAACTGATGCTGTAGTAATTTTATTTTTTGGAGAAGTAGAACGATCACTTTCAATATTAGGTTTTGATGGAATAATGAGGCTATTATTACTCCAAAAATATTGACCTGATTTTTCAACCTGATTCGCTATAGTTTGAAGGAAACCAGAAATCGTTTCCTGTTCCCCTGCAAGCTGATAATGGTTAATAACATCACGGCTTGTATGCCAAATAATTGCGGCAAGTTCATCATCTTTTAATAATAATCTCAGCGAATCAAGAATGACCGCACGTATATAAGTGGTGGATTTTTCTTTCGTTTGGCTAACACTATTTTTAAATGTTTTCCAATTACTAATAATGGCTTTTTCTACTTCAGCAACAACAGGATCATCTTCAAAAATTTGAGGATCAATAGCTACTAATGTATAAGGAATAATTTTGCTTTTTTTCTTTCGCAATTTATCTGCTAAGGATTTTGCAGTTTTTTGTAAATTGGGAATATTACCCTCATCAGAGGTTTTTATGAATTGCTTGCTAAGAAAGGTTTGAATAAGTGTTTCTGTCATAGTGTAAGAGATAGTTTAAAATGTACAATAATCAAGTTGTTATCAATAACCAGTCCTTTACGAAAAAAGTGACATACTGGCATTTGGTGATGGTTGCTAACAATATAATCAATGCAAAAATATTAAAAAAAGTTCATATTCGTTTCTTGCTATTAAATTGTTGTTTCTCTAATCCACATGAATTTTTGTCATAAAAAATAAATCGACAAATAACCTCAATGAAAGGCCGTGATTCGCTATCATATCACCGACAAATATTTTCTTGAATATTCAACTTAACATTATTGATAACAGCGTTTAGTTTTTCATTTCCCTCATGTGTGTTTGTATTGAACCTTATACATCCGAGTGTTCAGTTTTGTCTTTTTAAATAAAAAAAGGAACTAATTGAATTATCTCGATGTTTCATTAGAGAAATCAATTTTTTTTTAAAAAATTATACAAATGAAAGGAAAACACTATGTAGCACCTTCAAATTTATTTCCAAATAAATGGGCTGTTTTTACTCCCGATGGTGCCCAACTACAGGCGACTCAAAAAAACACGAAAGAAGAAGCTCAAGCTTTAGCAGACGGTCTAAATAATAAAAAAAAGGAATAAGCAATATTCAGACTTAGATAGTATTTAAAGATATTTTTCTATAAAGAGTGTAGTCACTAGAAACTTACTTACTTCTAGTTAAAGGATGATAGGAACATATCTGAATATAAAGAGACTAAACACTCTTATTGGTAAGAGTGTTTATAAAAAATGGAAAAGGACTGTGATAGTAAGTTAACACAGTCCTTTTTTATTAGCTTAATTTAGCTAATTTTTCATTTACCATTCAGTTTTTATTTCTTTAAATATTCGAACTAATTGCCAAGGTTTTGCTTCCTTTAAGGCAACATTGAATATAAGTCTACACCTTCTATCAGCTTTTTCATTGTAAGCATCCGACCAACCACATCTTGCACCTTCACCTAACGCAATCTAACTTTGC
>CAYGRM010000180.1:0-12993 GCA_964352225.1 uncultured Saprospiraceae bacterium
TTACTACAAAAGCACTACGTATAGTTTTTTTTTGAAAGTGAAAACTAACATATACGCTTCCAATATATGAATAATTTTTAGAATATAATCATAAACTACAAAAAAAACTTCCATTATTTTCTCAATAAAATAGAGGTTTTTAGAACTAAGGGAGGCTATTTGGAATTTTTTTTAAGGGGTGAATTCCCTTAAAATGGATGGAGTCTAGCCTTTCAATATTTTGCTTTATTTCTTGAAAACTTTTTTCAGTCTTTAATAATTTGGGCTCTTCGGGAATAATAATTTTTTGAGAAAGATTCGGTTTTTTCTTGTTAGATTTCTTCACGGTATTACTCTGAGCCGTTTGTAGTTTAATTAATGTTTCCCTTAAGTTTTTGTTTTCATTCAAAAGGAAATTAACATTTTGCTGATCTATATTAGCCACCTCTTCAAGTTTATCAATGATGTCCCGCAAATTATTATACTCTTCGTTTACCGTTCGAGCTTCCTTTTGTAGAGGCAATGTTACCATTGAAATGATGCCTGAGAAAACAAAATTTGTAATTAAAAAAAACCATAAAATAGGAAAGAACTTATTATCGATCTTTTCTTTTTTAATAGCTACATAGATTAATGCAGCAGAAAGGATAGTGATTAAAACGGTGAAGGCGACGTAAACATTTCCATCCGCAAATTTTGAAATAGCAGTCAAGACCTCAGTTGTAAATTTAGATTGATCATCAATGAATAGCATAAGTATACGATTTAGGTTTTAAAAAATAGGTTGTTGAATCCAACTTTTATAAAAGCTAATTCACCGTTTTATTTATTATAACTATTAACCATTTGTAATTCTTTTTCTGTGAGTATTTTAATTGATTAACAAATATTTAATGTGTTCATTAAGGAAATGGAAAGTTAACTTTAAGTTTTTTTTGTAATTCGTTAATTAAGTCTTAAAACAGAGATACAACTCTTAGCATAGTTTTTGTTTTTACCTTATCAGATAAAAAATCTCTGATTTCCAATCTTAAATTTTATCTCCCTTTCCTAAAGATTAATTAGCAAAATTACAGGTAAATGATATCAACACCTTTTCGAATCAATAAATTTCAAGAGTTAGAAAGCGAAATTTCTATACCCAAAGCAAATAATTTTAATCCTTCCTTTGCTATTCTTTTTGACTCATTAGATGGTGCTGAGTTAACTTTTCCGGTATTAAAAGAATATCAAGTAGATGATTCAATTGCGGATGTAATGAATTTTCTCCACGTAAATATATTTGAGAAAAATAATTTCATACATCATCTACACAATTAATTGAATTAATGTTAACCAGGCCAAACAATAACCTTATAAATTTAATTGAAGCACTTGATGTGGATCAGGATGCCAAATACCAATTATTAGAGGAAGTTAAAATACTCAATAAGAATTTATTGTATTCTGATTTTAAAATCAACAGAACGGTAAAGGATAAAGAGAATATCACGAATATTTTAAATGAAACGATCAAAAGATTAGAAGAGAAAAGTGCTGCTTTAAGTATTCAAGCGAAGGAGTTAGAGGAACAATCAAAATTTAAAGAACAACTTTTTGCTAATGTAAGTCATGAATTAAGAACACCACTCCATGGGATTTTGGGAATGGGGCATTTATTAGATCGAACTCCAATGAATGTGATTCAAAAAGGCTATACCGATATTATTAAAGGTTCTGCAGATAATCTATTAGTTATTATTAATGATATTTTAAGCCTTTCGCAAATCAATGCGGGAAAGATGAAAATCACTAATCATCCTTTTTCTATTAAAAAGTTGCTATCAGACTTAGAGACAATGTTGGAGTATAGAACTAAGAAAAAAGGCATACAACTTAGTTTTAATTTATCAGATAATTTTCCAGAATATCTTAGAGGAGATCAGACAAGGATTTATCAGATTCTCCTTAATCTGCTCAACAATTCGATTAAGTTTACTCATCAAGGTTACATCCGTTTGACTGGTGAGGTGATCTATATTGATGGTCAAGAAACTAGGCTTCAGTTTGAGATAGAGGATACTGGGATTGGGATGAAGAAGGAAAAATTGAAATCTATTTTTGAAAGTTTTACTCGAGTTCATGAAGAGCGAGGTAAGGTGTATGAGGGAGCAGGATTAGGACTTAATATTATTAAAAATCTTTTATACTTACTTGATGGATCGGTGGATGTTGAAAGTGAAGAAGGGAAAGGAACTATTTTCAAAATTCAAATTCCATTTCAAATTCCAGATGATGAAGCAATTGATCGATTAATCCAATCTCAGGAAAAAACAACGATTCCAGCTGAGTGGACTCAATTGAATTTTTTGATGATTGAAGATAATACTGCGAATATTTTATATGCAAAAGATATTTTCCAGTCTTGGAATTTAAATCTGGATATAGTTCCAACTATAGGGGAGGCAGAGAAAGTGATGAGTAAAAAATACGATTGTATCCTCTCAGATGTAATTTTACCTGATGGAAATGGACTGGACTTTATTTCAGCGCTAAGGAATTGTCCAAGTGCAATAAATCAAAATACACCAGTAATAATATTGACGGCAAGTACTAATGAAAAAGGAGTTACTCAAGCTAAAGAAGTTAAGATTGAAAGTTATTTAAGTAAACCTTTTCCTCCTGATTTCTTAATCAAGGAATTTCATAGGATATTAAAAACTAAAACCATACCCGACAACTTGAAAAATAAAATATCATATTCAACACACCCAACGAAAATAACAGAACCAATGAAAGTTAATTCACAAAATGAAATAAGTTCATTTCTTGAGGTACTATCTAAAAGATTTAAAGGTCGAACAACTTTAATGGTAGAGATGGGCAAAATATTTTTAGACCAAGCTCCTGTGATGAAATCTATTTTAGAAAATTCTCACCAACAAGGAGATTATGAGTCAATTCGATTTGAAGCTCACAAATTTAAATCTACCGTTAATATTATTGGCTTAGATTCATTGAGAGCATTTGCTCATAAAACGGAAGAATTGTATTATCATGGGAAACCTAAAGAATGTACAGAGCAGTTATTGCATGATTTTGTGGTTCAGTTAGAGTTAGACACTCAAAAAGTGAAATCTGCATTAGAGGAGCTTTCTCAAGCTTCAGTAGAGTAGTTATATAAGTTATATAAAGGAAAGGACGGGTTTCAATATTTCAGAATAAGAATGATTGAAGCGATTATTTATTTGGGTAGGCTATGAAATAATAGTTTAGCCCCTTTTCAAATTGTTCGACAAATTCTTTTTTAGAAAAAGGCGTTGCCTTTTTTAGCCATTTTTTCATGGTTGAAATATTCAAACCACACTCTTCATTAAGCAAATTAAAAATTTGCTCTGGACGGATTCCATAAACATCAGCACCTCCTAAACCATGTTCAAAAACCACGATAGGTTGATTTCTTTTGATGGTTTTTTTGCCACCTTCCATAACTAAGAATTCAGCACCTTCCACATCTATTTTAATAAAGTCAACTTTTAGATCGTCAGGTAAAACATGATCCATCAAATCAATTTGAATAGTAATTGAAGTATCTTTCTCATTTGGCTTGTCATATTTTCTTTTTTTCATTCCACTATACCCAGGGTTAGTAATGACATGATTAAAGGAAGAAGTACCTTTTTCATTGCTCAGGCCTAATTGATGAAAATGGCAATTTGAGGGGAATTTTTTTTCCAAAATATTAAAGAAGCTGGGAATAGGTTCGAAACCATGATGTTGCCCATTTGGCGCATGTTTAAGCATTATTTCGAGTACTTCTCCTTCATGGCATCCTACGTCGATGCAGTTTGAGTTCGGGGTCAAACATTTTTTTAAAACCTGTTTAGTTTGCTGATCATATTGCTGATTTTTGGTAAAAGCAATCGGCAATTTTTTGATAAGATTTTTGATTTGTTTTTTCACAAAGTGATTTTTACAAGGTTTTTTAAAAAAAAGGAGTGTGCAAAAATAGTATGAAATTTTCCGAAAATAGGTCTCATTACCAGTTTAATTAATTAAAAAATAGTGTAAAACTTTTGGTTGAAAAAGTTGATTTTAAGCTAAAATGTTTGAAATTTGTAGTGTTATTTAAACCCACCTATCTACAACCCACTCATTTTATTTCCTATAACTCCCATCAAATGTTATTTTATATAATAAAAAGCGATGATGTTTAGTTATTTTTACAGACATTGAATTTCTTTTACAAATACTCAAAACTATACACAACACATGAAAGGAATATTTACACTTTTTTTACTCACCCTTTCCATCCTTTCTTTTGCGCAAAAAAAATCCTCTGAAACTGTGGAAATTGATGAGCGATTAACCGAGGTTTATGACATTGAATATTTGACTAAATTAAAAACTGAAAATCCGTTTCTATTGCAACGATGGTCTTTTTATCTCGATAATGCCTATTATATAATGGATTTTCCTATGGAAAAAGGGAATCCAGATTATCCAACTATTGAGGTTGCTGATTTAAGTAATATTAATATCTTGCTTTTGGAAAAAAGTCAAAAGATGACTCGAGATTTTGATAAACTTACCAAGTATAAAATCAAGGGAACAAACAAAATTTTAGTTTATTATTCAGGTAAAGAATTCAATCAAAAATTGAATAAATTTATCGGGCGAAAGTAATTTTTTATCAGGCTCATCAATCCCAAAATACTCTACCAATTAAAAACTAAAACGACTAGGCAGCAAAAACTGTCAAAAATCTATCAATGTAGAGTTATTAAGCTGTAGATTTTGGTAAAGAACCTACTAATTTTTAACTTTCATATGATCTTAAAAAACAGACATTCAATTATTTCTTTCTACCCCTAATTATCCCCTGAACTTTTTAACATTTTGAACAATTTTATTTTTATAAAATCCCCACAAAATGGTTTTATAAAAATCCCAAATCTGATTGCTTTATGTGCAAACACTTACAAATATTTAAATTGAATAAACTAATACACACTTCCACCTTTCGTTTTTCTAACCATTGGTTAGTTTTTGCTTTTAGCATCCTTTTTTCCTCTGTTGGATATGGTCAATCTTACTCTATGGATGGTACTCCAATCACAGATTGTAGTGGATTTTTCTATGATAGCGGAGGTAGCACAGGGAATTATGGTTCTTCAGAATCTTTGACAACTACCATTTGTTCTGATGGCACGGATGGGACGCACATTCAATTAATTTTTTCAGCTGTAGAGTTGGCAGGAGGAGATGAGATATGCTTTTTTGATGGGCCAGATGTAACAGCACCAGCATTAGCTTGTAATGGTGACTTTATGGTTGGATCTCCATTTATAATTCAGGCGACTGCTGCAAATACTTCAGGATGTTTGACTATTACTTTTAACTCAGATGGATCTGGAGAGACTGCAGGTTGGCAAGCAGATATGAATTGTATTCCATCTTGTCAAACGATTCTGGCAAATTTAGTTGATTCTGATCCAGTAGTAAGTCCAGTTGATACTGGATATATTGATATTTGTCAAGGGGAAAGAGTCTTTTTTTATGGCGAAGGAATTTATCCTCAAGATGGAGTAGTGTATAATCATTCTGATTTGACTTCTTCTTTTGAGTGGGACTTTGGTGATGGTAATTTTGGACTTGGGCCTAATGTTTCTCACATTTATGAGGAGTCGGGTGGTTATATTGTTCAATTGACCATTACCGATCAATTTGGTTGTACAAATACTAATTTTTTAAATCAACGAGTAAGAGTTTCTACAAATCCGTCGTTTGCAGTTTTGGCAGATTTTGATGCAGCTATTTGTGCTGGAGATACCATTAATTTGAATGCGATTGTTAGTCAGTTTGATAGTGCTTATTCGGTAGGAGTATCTGCATATGAAGGAAGTTTTCCAACTTCAGGTACTCGATCAGATTCGTTAGCATTGCCTGATGGGACTGGAGCAGCATATGAAACGAGTATTGGTTTTTCTAATTTTTCTCCAGGTCAAGTTTTAACAAATATAAATGATATTATTTCTATTTGTGTGGTTATGGAGCATTCATGGTTACGGGATTTAGAAATTTCAATTGAATGTCCAGATGGAACTTCAATTATTTTACATGATCATCCTGGGAATTTTGGGGGGGAAGTGTTTTTAGGAGAACCCTTTGAAGCCGATGAAGCATTGCCAGAACCTATTCCTGGAGTTGGCTATGAATATTGTTGGACGCCAAATGCAACCAATGGAACTTGGTTGGAGTATGCGAATAGTACGGGGGTAAATACCTTACCTGCAGGAGATTATAATTCATTTGATCCAATGTCAGATCTTTTAGGATGCCCTTTAAATGGAGAATGGACGATTTCAGTTCAAGATCTTTGGGGAATAGATAATGGGTTTATTTTTGAGTGGAGTATCGAATTTGAGTCTTCGCTTTATCCAAATATTGAAACATTTACTCCGCAAATTGTAGATTATAATTGGCAAGATAATCCTTCTATCTTTTTTCAAACTAACGATTCAATAGCCGCTTCTCCACAAAATGCTGGTACGGCAAGTTATACTTTTGAAGTTACAGATGACTTTGGTTGCACCTATGATACTTCAATATTTATAACAATTTTACCTCCTACTCACCCTGATTGTTTTAGTTGCCCTGACCCAGAGCCAACGCTTCAAGATACAAGTATCTGTGATGGAGCAACAGTTTTTATTGATGCAGAGAGTACGACTAGTCTTGGAGGTCAACCGATTACCTTTGAAACTTTTCCAACCTATCAGATTGGATTTGCGAACCATCCTCCATCCGATCCTTTCGAGGCTCAGTTGGAAGTTACTTCAATAAATCCACTAACCATAACCAATGCAGAAGCTCAACTTTGTGGTGTCTGTGTTAATTTAGAAACAGATTTTGATGGAGATATTCGATTATTTCTTCGATCTCCATCAGGGCAAACGATGGAACTCTCAACTAATAATGGAGGTGCAGGAGATAATTATACAAATACTTGTTTCACTCCAGGAGCAACTACTTCAATTATTGGAAGTTCAGCACCATTTACTGGAGAGTTTATTCCAGAAGGAGATTGGAGTGATTTGGATGGGTCGACTATCAATGGAGTATGGGAACTATTAGTTTCAGATGGATTTGGAGTTACCAAATTTGGAGTGTTAAATTCATGGTCGATATGTTTTAATACTGAAAATAATGTTGAGTATAGTTGGTCTGCAAATGCTGGATTATCTTGCTATAATTGCCCAGATCCAGTTGCAAGTCCTGCCACTACAACTACTTATATTTTAGAAGTTTCAGACGATTACGGTTGTTCAAGTATGGATACGATCACGATTAATGTTGATTCCTCTATTCCTGCACCAGCCAACGTAATGTGTGATACGATGGGAAGTGGTAATCTTAATTTTACTTGGGATGCAGTTGGAGGTTTTTCAAATTATTTAGTCAACGTCAATGGAACAGGTTGGGTGCCATCCAACGGAGTCCTTTCTCATTTGGTAAGTGGATTATCAAATGGAGATGTAGTGACGGTCGAAGTGCAAGTGAATGCTTTAAATATTAATTGTTCAATTGAAGTTTCGAGTGCAACTTGTACTTATCTTTTATGTGATATTTCTCTAGAGGCTACGGGAATTACCGGCCCATCTTGTTTTGATACCGATGATGGAACGGTCGTTGTCCAAGCCATGGGAAATGGAACTGGGCCTTTCTCTTATACTTTAGATAATAATCCTTCACAAGCAACTGGAATCTTTAATGTTGGAGCTGGAGATCATTCTATAATTTTGACTGATGTAGATGGATGTGCTGATACAGTTATGATAAATGTTCCTACAGCAGATTCCATTTTTGTGGATGTAGCGATTGATGATGTTCCTTGTTTTGGAGATAGTAATGGAACAGCCACAGCAACTGGTTCGGGAGGAACAGGGACATTTAATTATGCCTGGAGCACTTCACCAGTTTTGACTTTTGACCAAACGATAAATGCTGTCCCAGCAGGTAGTTATACAGTAACTGTTACTGATGGAAATGGATGTGAAGTCGAAGAAATGATTACTATCGAAGAACCATCAGTTTTAGATGGTTTTATTTCACCAACTCAAGTTGCTTGTTTTGAGGGCAATGATGGTGCTGCAACTGTTTTCCCAACCGGAGGAGTTGAGCCTTACCTTTTCAATTGGAGTAATGGTTCAACAGGTTCAAGTGCTACTTCCTTAATGGCTGGGACTTATTCTGTTACTGTTACAGATAATAATGGTTGTTTGGTTGTAGTGGAAGAAGTGATTGATGAACCATCAGGGATGACTTTTACTCTAGTTTCTACAAATTTGAATTGTAATGGAGATAATGGTGGAGATATTGACTTAGGTGTTGCAGGAGGAATGATGCCTTACTCTTATTTATGGGATGATGGAGAGACTACTCAAGATAGATCTTTAATTGGAGCAGCAACTTATTGTGTAACTGTTACAGATGCCAATAATTGTACTCAAGATACTTGTGTCACTATTTCAGAGCCAACTGCTTTGACCTTGGATATTTCTTCTACTACCACGACTTGTATGGGAAATAACACAGACGGAACAGCAACAGTAATGCCGAGTGGAGGTGCAACTGGAGGAATGTACACCTTCCTTTGGAGTAACCTTCAAACGAATAGTACAGCAACCGCTCTTACTGCTGATAATTATTGCGTTACGGTTACAGATGGAAACGGTTGTACGGCTGTGGAGTGTGTTGATGTTAATTCACCAGATGCGATTGTCATTGACAGTATCATTCCAACTGACGTTTTATGTAATGGGGAAAATACAGGATTAGCGGAAGTTTTTGCTTCAGGAGGAAATGGTGCTTTTACGTATTTATGGAGTGATCAATTAGCTCAATTTTCTAATCCAGCAAATAGCTTACCTACTGGAACTTATATAGTTACAGTAACAGATGCCTCAATGTGCACAGCAACTGCTTCTATTTTTGTAGATGAACCTGCTGTTTTATCAGTAACCATTGATCCAACAGATGTACTTTGTTTTGGAGGAAATGACGGTGCTGGAACGGCTAATCCTTCAGGTGGAGTTGAACCATATAATTATGCTTGGAATACTTTGCCAGGTCAATTTACGCAAGATATCAACACCTTAATTCAAGGAAATTACACAGTTACAATAACTGATTTTAATGGTTGTACAACCTCAGCAAGTACAACGATCAATGAACCGGCTACTGCTGTTTCAGCGGTGATAGATCAAACATTTGAAAGTTGTTTTAATCAAAATGAGAGTGAAGCCATTGTTACTCCTTCAGGAGGAACTGGAACGAATTATACATTTGAATGGAATAATTCTCCTGCTTCAACCAATGCAACCGCCGATAATCTTGCTGCTCAAAATTACTCCGTGATCGTAACTGATGAAAATGGTTGTCAAACGACTGCTAATATATCAATTACTGAATTAGAAGAAATTACAGCAAGTGCTATAACAATTGCTCCATCTTGTTTTGAATCTAATGATGGTCAATTAGGGGTCAACATAGTCAATGGTGGAGTAGGAGGTGGAGATTTGAATAATTATAATTATGTATGGAGTAATGCTTCAACTAATCAATTAAATTCAAATCTTGCTGCAGGAGATTATACCTTAACCGTTACTGATGCTCAGGGCTGTTCAGGGGAAACAACGTTTTCTCTTTCTCAGCCTGCTGAGATAACCGCAACAGCAATAATTGATGATACCAATTGTTTTGGTTCTGCTGATGGACAGATTAACGTTCAAATCACAACCCAAGGAGGAGGTTTTCCAATCGACTCCTACCAATGGGATGCGAATGCCAATAATCAATCTACACAAGTTGCAACTGATTTAGCTATAGGAAATTACTTAGTTACTATAACAGATAATACTAATTGCTCTGCTGTAGTGAGTTTTGAAGTTAATCAACCAACTCCTATCGAGGCGAGTTTTACAGTAGAGGATAACCCTTGTTTTGGAGATAATATTGGAACAATTGCAACAATGACGTCAGGTGGTACTCCTGATTATTCTTATGAATGGACCAATACAGATACAACTAATATTTTCTCTTCAACTGACCAAAATTTAACTGATTTATATGCCAATGCCTACACCGTAACTATTACCGATGGTAATGGATGTACTCAAGTTGAAGTAGTCAATCTGAACTCGCCAGCACAATTATGGGCTACGATTGAGGCAGATAGTGTTACTTGTTATGATTATCGTGATGGAGCACTTTATGTGCAAGCTCAAGGTGGAACTGGGCCATTTCAATATAGTTTAGATGGTGATAATTTTTCTGCAACAAACACTTTCTTAGGTTTAGAAGCTGGAGGTTACGCAACTTACATTGAAGATAGAAATGGTTGTACGACCACCATCAGCGCATTAGTTGGAGGCCCCGAGGAACTTACTGTTGATCTTGGAGAAAATATTACCATCAATCTTGGTGAGACTGCAAACTTAAATGCCATTGCCTCACCTGCTGGGAATTATTTTTACACTTGGTCACCAGAGGATAGTTTAACGTGTTTAGATTGTCCAAGTACAGATGCTTATGGTTTATTTTTCCAAACAACTTATCAAGTTACCATCGAGGATGAATTTGGTTGTAAAGCCAAAGATTTCATCAATATATATGTCAATAAATTTCGAAGAGTTTTCGTGCCAACAGGATTTTCTCCATTCACCGGAAATGAAAATGACTTACTTCGAACTCATGGAGATGAGGGAACGATTGTAAAATCATTCAGGGTCTATGACCGATGGGGGGAATTAGTTTATGAAAATAATGATCCTTATGAAATCAATGATCCAACTATCGGTTGGGATGGAACCTTTGATGGAAAAATTATGAACCCAGCGGTTTTTGTTTGGTCGTTGGAAGTTGAATACATCGATGGAGCAAGTGATGTGTTGAAGGGGCACTCAACTTTGATTCGATAAATGCTCTAAAAAAGTAAAAACTAGTACAAAACTTCATTTCTATTATAAATGAAGTTTTATTTAAAATATATTTATAGAAATAAATGCTAAATCGAAAAGCGGTTTTAGTTTTCTCAAAAAAAAACAGCTTTTCGATTTTGAAAATAATAATCACTATGCAAAAAAGATTTACACAATTATTAACTGTATTATTCATTATTTTAGCTCAGCAAATTTTTGCTCAGGATAGGCAGTTTTCTCAATTCTATGCTTCGCCAATGAATTTGAATCCTGCGATGACGGGTGTTTTTGAAGGAAGTTGGCGAGCAGTAATTAACTATCGAGAACAGTACAATAGTATTTTGGATATTCATCCCTTTCGAACGATTAGCGCAGGTTTTGAAAAAAGATTTAGAATTGTCAATAGTGATTATTTATCGATTGGAGTGAATGCATTGCAAGATCAATCAGGGGTAGCTGGTTTTGGACAATATCGAGGACATTTAAGCGCATCTTATATGAAGCAAGTTGGAGGAAGTAGATATAGTACTCAAAGTCAATACTTAATTGCTGGTGCTCAAATTGGCGCTGGACAAAATCGTATTGATCCAACTCGGCTTTGGTTTTCTGCACAATTTGATCAGCCAACAGTTTCCGTTAATACCTCTCTTGATAACCAAGAAACTAATCTAGCTACTTCAACTGACGTCTTCTTGGATTTTAACGCTGGGTTGATGTGGTATGCAAGGTTGGATGAAAACAAAAGTGTTTATTTCGGAGGAGCAATTAATCACTTAGCTCCAGCCCAAGTTTCACTATATGAACAAGGGCCAGGTGAAAATTTGTACATGAGATTTACAGGACATGGTGGGGCAGAAATTCCTTTGAATCGTGAGTTGAGTATTTTGCCAGCATTCTTGATCATGAGCCAAGGATCCTCCTTCCAAACTAATTTTGGTTTGAATTTCAGATATAGCAACCATGATTGGAGAGAGGTAGCCATCAGAGCAGGAGTTTGGAATAGGATTTCAAAAACCATTGATGGAGGTCATGCTGATGCATTGATTGTTTCTACCATTTTGGAAATGGAAAGGTTTAATCTTGGGTTGAGTTATGATTTGAATACTTCAAGTTTGAAAACAGCATCTCAATCAAGGGGGGCTCTTGAGATTTCTTTAATCTACGTTCAGCCAAGCAAAACTAGATATAAAGTAAACTGCCCAAAATTCTAAAAGAATTTTCTTTTAAAAAAAGCGAAATGGTTAAGTACCATTTCGCTTTTTTTATTTTGAAAATGTCCAAAGTCAAATGAACTAAAATTTAAATCCTCCATTTAATCCAAAGAAGTAATAATGTTCCCCATTCATTGATTGAGTATAAGCAGCTCTTGCCCCAATAATAACAGTTTTAGCTATGTAAATTTCATATTCAGCAGCAACATTCCAACCATAATTTTCTTCATCTACAACTGTAAAATCAATTTCTACGCTATCTCGTGATTTGAATTCTCCCATCCAATAACTTCCACCACCTCCAATTTTAAAACTATTAATAGAATTATTGATCGGTAATAAATACAAATTCAGGTCTCCTTTCCATGCATTAAAAGCTAAGTCGGCTGCTCCATCGTCATTTGCATTATCCGCTTTTATGTAACCTGCTAATACACCAATTCCTACCCGTCGTCCAAGGAATCGCGTGTACTCACCATATTGATAATTTCCCAGCATTCCGTTTTTATGAAACGAAGATCCATAGCCATATTTTAAAGTATTCTTTTTAAAATTATCAGAAGGGTTATCTGATCCTTGGGCAAAAGAGCCGATGGAGAAGATGCAGATGGTGGTTAAAATAATGAAAAATGATCTCATTGGTTTGTATGTTGATTTGTAATGGATACTAGTAAAAATGTTCTCTCTGATAAAAATAATCTGTGTGGAAAAAAGAAGCAAATTACTTATCTACGTTTAACCACACCTTAACTTAAAACGCAAAATTAATTTAATTTCTTAACATTTTTAACCTGAATTTTGTTTTTGGAGCAGCTTAAAATTTTTAACCTACTCTAAAATTA
>CAYGRM010000181.1:0-12916 GCA_964352225.1 uncultured Saprospiraceae bacterium
TAAAGTGTATCTGTTGAAACTGACGATAATTTACATGAATATGTAATTATTGAAAATCGAGGTAATGCGTTAATTATCGACACCCAAGAAAAGATTTCGATTAAGAGAAAAAGGGAAATGAATGTTTATGTGACTGTTCGAGATATAGATCAACTAAAAATATCAGGTGTCGGTAATGTGGAGACATCCGAAAGGCTTCGATTGAAAGATCTTGATTTGAGAATTAAAAGCGTTGGCAATGTAGACCTTGAGATTGAAGCTGATTATTTAGATGCTCGACTGAGCTCTGTTGGTAATGTTTCTCTGTCTGGTAAAATTGGAAAAGCCGACATCGACAATACAGGTGTCGGAAAATTAGCTGCTTATGATTTACACAATGAAGTTTTAAAATTAAAAGCTGCGGGAGTTGGTCGAACAGAAATATACGCCTCCAAAGAATTGGCCATCATTTCGAGTGGAGTAGGAAATGTATATTATAAAGGTGATGCAGTAATTACAGACTTAAATGTGCGTGGAGTAGGGCAGGTAAAGAAATACTAATTTTTTAAACTTGAATGCTTAACGGTGAATAGATAAGTTCCTGAAATATAAAACATGGGATTCACTATTCACCATTAAGCATTCAACATTATTTTATTGCATTCTAATTTGAGCTAAAAGGATTCTAGCTTTTTTCATTTTACTTGGATCGCCTTGTGCTTCTTTCATCATTTCTCTTACCTTATCTTCATCATAGACTGCGATTGTCTCCATATTTATCTCAAATGCTTGATCGTCTAGTTTTTGTTTTTGAACAGAAACCTGTCGAGTATTGACTTCTTTTGTTTTTAAATTTTTAATGGACATTTCCATCACAAAACCTTCCATACTATTTTGAAGTGCTTTAGCTACTCTAGGCATTGCACGTTGTTGAGATTTTAAAGTTGGAAAAAGGTCATATGGTTTAATTTCGAATTTTTTAGTAATCCAAGCTTCCCCTTCATATTTATCATCACTTGCTACTACTTTGTAACACTTGTAACCATTTATTTTTTTGGTTTCGCGCGTAATCTTAACCATTACATTATTAATACGTGGTTGCTTTTTGCCATACTTCTGGTGAAGATTTCGGTATTGCATATCATTCGAATTTTTGATAATTGCAATAGTATCTCCAGTTTCATGATCAACGGTCAGAGTAATTTTATCACCATTAGAAGTATTATTAATCATTTTTACATAACCTCTCGAAGTCTCCGTTTCAAGCATCGCCAGTTCATTTTTAATGGTGAAATGAGTGTCAAAAGTATATGGGAAATTATTAGAAATGGTGATTTTTCCTTCAAATTTTTGAGCGACTACGGCGGTTAATCCAAAAAGAAAAAAAAGAGAAAAGGAAAAGTATTTTTTGAAGGTGGAATGTCTCATGGTGTTCTTTTTTTAAAGATGGTTTTAGGAAAAGAAATTGACATCTTAATTTTTGAACGTCTAAGGTAATGATATTCAATTTTTTTTTTAGGCTAAAAATTATTTTAGCTAATAGACGGCAATGATTTTTGGGAAAACGGTAATGAGACTATTAATGGAAGAGCTAATGCTAAAAACTTGCTCTCACTTCAGTAAGTTCAGATATTTCGATATTTTGCTCTTGTGGAATTTCATCATCAGTTAATATCGTAACTGCTTGGTAGGCACCGAACCAAAAAAATGCAGAGAAAATAGTTCCGATGGTAAGGCCTTTTATGAATGATAATTTTTGCATAAGCAGGTATATTTAGGAGTTTTAAAATACTTGAAATCATTGGTTAATATTCGGTGTTACAAAAACCTTTCCTGTTTTTATAAAGTATATTTCAAGTATTTTAAAAACGGTAAATATTAGTCGAGTGTTACATTTATTTAAGCTATAGTTTAAATAAAGTGAACCTTATTTTTTTTGGAAAAAACATAAACATTAAACGATTGGATAGATCAAAGATTGTTTTACCCAAATAAAATAAAGTATTTTCCTATTTTTTAAAATAAAAAAATGGATTCAAGGTGAGGCTAGGAAGGGAACTATAAAAGGCTGGTAATGAATGTTTAATGGATTATAATACATCCCAAGTATGGTCAGAAAGAAGAGTTACCGTAGCAACAAAATTTTTAAAAGGAATTGATTTCCCCCATTCCTTAGGGCCAACCATCGAGAGTATTTCTTTCCCATTTTTTCTTTCATATAAATGATAAGTATGCCCGATTAATGGTTTGAAATTTATATCTGCTAAGTATATTTTTTCAGAAATAATTACCCGTTGGTGGATCTTTTCTGCCTGTGCTGCTAACAAGGTTACTTGTTCCCTAATTTGATCTAATTGCATTTCTGTCTGATCATACATCGCAGAAACTGCAAGTCCTTTAACTCGACCTTTATCGATTGGCTTAATAACGGAACCACCCACCGTATGAGCATAGGGAAGGAGATGTGGTTTTTCAGTAATTTTATCTTTGTCGATTGGGTTAAATTTCAATTCAGTTACTTCTTTTTTCTTCACGTCAGACATGGTGTATTATTTTGAGTTTATTATTATTGCTAAACGTTCAGTATAAGATTATGTTTATTTTTTCATAAAAAAAGCCACGCTCCAAATTAATGAAACGTGGCATTTATCTAAAAAAATTCTAAATGATTATTTTAAATTAAAAGTATTTGCTCCAGTTAAGTATCCTTTATTGTATACTTCAACGGTGTAAGTACCTTTTGAAAACTCTACACCTGGTTCCCATAGGAAACAAGAAACGGCATCTTCTGTATTTTTGTAATCTACCGATTTAATGTGGGTGAATCTCATTTGTTCTTGACTTTCTGTAGTCGTGAAAACACCTGATCCCATTGATTCTGATGCTAAAGTTTCTCCTTGAGGTGAAATCAATCTAACATGGAAATCTTCTTTTCCAGATTGTGCTACATCATTAGGTTCCGCAGTAAAGCAAACTTTTAAACGGTCAATATTTTTCGCAAATTTTTTCTTCACCGCTTTACCATTACCTCTTACTTTCCATCCTGAAACACTTAGGTCACGGATATCTACAACAGAAGCTCTAACTACAGTTGCATTCAAATCAGCATTTCGAGAAGATAAATTTTCTTTTTCACTCATAAGTGCAGCACGTGCTGTAGTCAATTCATCGTTCATTTTTCGTTCTTCTACTACTTGAGTAGTCAAACTTTCTTTCTCATCAGAAAGCTGAAGATTAGCAGCGGTTAATTGCTCATTTTCTTCTCTCATGGTGGTTAATTCAGCCAAATATTGATCTCGTTGAGCACGCATATCTTCCATCATTGCGCGAATTTCATTGAGTTCTCTTTTGGTTTTTTTACCTCCAGAAAGCAAAGCAGAAATTCTTTTAGTAGCTTTAGCTAACTCATCTTTTTGAGTTTCAACTAAGGCGTTAATTTCTTCATTCTCACCTTTCATCGCCTCGATTTCTTCCTGAGCTGCGTAGTGCAGTTTTTCCAATTCACCTCTCAGCTTTTTAGTTTCCACTAACTCAGCTTCTTGAGTTTCGATCGTATCGCTTTTTTGATAATTATTGTACAAGAGAACAGCATTGGTAGCTAACAAAAGTAAAATAATTACTGCTGCGATCGCGGTCAATTTTTGTTTTGAATCATTTGAAAAGCTCATAATAAATTATTTAAGTTTACAATTTTTAAATCCTAATGGTTATTCGGATCGTTTTAAAAACATTTTAATAGTGTTGTCGTATTGAATAACTGGTTTTGAAAAAAAGGTGAACCAAGTTTTTTTTAGCCAATATGACTTTTATTTTTTTTGTAAAGATAACGCTAAGCCTTAGTATTTGAGTGTTTTTAGTCTTTTTTTTATCTGTTATTGCTTACATTAAAAAATCTTAGAATTAGCTGAAACTGTTGTAAGCATTAGGTTTTGAAAGAAAAAATAGTTTAATTCGAGATCAATATCAAAAGTTTTGAAAACCAATACTTAGAAAATAGAATTGGTTAAAATACCTCTTGAGATTTTAATTGCTCTTTTAAATTTAAAAAAAAATATACTATGCTCGGACATCTCGATCTCTCTAAAGTTCTTTTCCTTGACGTAGAATGCGTTAGTGGAAAAGCTAATTATGATGAACTTAATGATGATTTTCAATATCTCTGGAAATTAAAGTCAAAGTCAGTTTTAAAAAAATACGATGAAGAAATTTCTGATGAAGAAGCTGCAGCAGCCTACAAAGACAAAGCAGGAATTTATGCTGAATTTGGAAAAATTGTCTGTATCTCAGTAGGCATTGTTGGACGAAATCCAGAGACTAAAGAATTATTTGTTCGATTAAAATCTTTTGCGAGTGAAGATGAAGCAGAGTTACTTCGAGATTTTTCTCAAATGGTTACTCAGTATTATAACAATACAACTACACATTATTTTTGTGGACATAATATTCGCGAATTTGACATGCCTTACATTTGCCGAAGGCTATTAATTAACCAATTGCCTTTGCCGAACTCCTTAAATATTGCAGGGAAAAAACCTTGGGAAACGAAACACTTTCTCGATACCTTAGAACTCTGGAAATTTGGAGATTATAAAAATTATACTTCTTTAAAATTGTTAGCAGCTGTTTTTGGTTTTCCATCCCCAAAGGATGATATCGATGGATCTGAGGTGGGAAGAGTTTTTTGGGAAGAAAATGATTTGCCTCGGATTGCGAAGTATTGTGAGAAAGATGTTTTAGCGACGGTGCAATTATTATTGAAATATATGTTGCAGCCAGTTTTGACGGATGAGCAGGTGATTCATGTTTGATTTTTTTGAGTCTCGTGGAATGTTTTTCTGCCGCTGACATTTTAAGACTTTTATGACTTTCCGTAGATTTAAATTTAAAACTTGTCTGCGAAAGGTCTTAAAGGTCATAAAATGTCAGCGGCAAAAAAAAACTAAAATATCTGTGGAAGTCCCGCCTGAAAACTTAATTTTGCGCCATGAAGCATTTAATCGCACCTTCCGTACTCGCAGCTAATTTTCAAAACTTGGAAAAAGATTTTGAAATGATTAATGCTAGCGAAGCCGACTGGTATCATGTAGATGTCATGGACGGCAGATTTGTACCCAACATTAGTTTTGGGATGTTTATCATCAAACAGATGAAAGCTATGGCAACTAAGCCATTGGATGTTCATTTAATGATTGTTGAACCTGAAAAATATATCGAAGCATTTCGAGAAGCAGGGGCGGATGTCATTACTGTTCACTACGAAGCATGTCCACATTTACACCGAACCATTCAACAAATAAAGGCAACTGGCGCCAAGGCAGGCGTTGCTTTGAATCCTCATACACCAGTTAGTGTATTGGAAGACATAATTGAAGATTTGGATTTAGTATGTTTGATGTCAGTTAATCCTGGTTTTGGTGGTCAAAAATTTATTTATCAAGTGATCCCTAAAGTCAGAAAATTAAAAGACATGATTATCACTCGAAATGCTAAGACTTTGATTGAAATAGATGGTGGAGTTGGTTTGCAAAATGCTGAAGAATTGCTCAAAGCTGGAGCCAATGTTTTGGTAGCAGGAAGCGCTGTTTTCAAATCAGAGAATCCTTTGGATACGATTTCACGTATGAAAGGTATTGAGGGAATGGTGATATAGTTTTGCCGCAGACTTTTAGATTTTTATGACTTTTCGCTGACCTTAGTAATTTTAGGTCTGTGTATGTCATAAAAAGTCAGCGGCAAAAAAAAATAAGTTAATTCCCAAATGAACTTTCCAAATCTACGTTAACATTGATATGAAATTAAATTTTACGTTTTTATCCATTCTATTCTTTTTTCTTTTTGTAAATAATGTGGCAGCTCAAACTGGAAAAACTTCCATAATCATTGGTCAAGTGACTGATCTGGAGAGTGGAGCACCAATTGAGCTGGCGACCATTTATATCAAAGAAAATACGAATTACTCCACCGAGGCCAGCCTCAATGGAAACTTTACTTTGGAAGTTCCACACAATAAAAGATTCACTTTGTTGATTTCTAGAACTGGTTACAAAGAGGGAAGTATCGTCATTTACCCAATGCGAACCGGTGAAACGAGGAAAGTGAATGTCAAACTTGCTAGCCAAAACTCAACTCTTGAAGTTATCGTTACTGCCAGTAAATTAGAAGAAGCTGGGATGATCAAAGAAGATGTGGAGGAACTAAAATATATTCCATCCACGACCATGAATTTGGAAAATGTATTACCACACATTGCACTTGGGGTAAGTAGTGGGACAGGTGGTGAATTGAGTTCTCAATATAATGTACGTGGTGGAAATTATGATGAAAATTTAGTTTACGTTAATGATTTTGAAATCTATCGACCACAGTTAATTCGAAGTGGGCAACAAGAAGGATTGTCATTTCCTAATATGGATTTGATTCGAGATTTATCATTTTCCTCAGGTGGATTTGAAGCGCGCTATGGCGATAAATTGTCTTCGGTTTTGGATATAAAATACAAACGTCCTGATTCGACTCGAGCTTCGATTGGTTTGAGTGCTTTAGGAGGTTCGGCACATATTGAAGGAAGTTTAGATGTAGATTCAACTTTTCGAAAATTTCGATATTTAGTTGGAGCGAGGTACAAAACGACTCGGTATCTGCTCGGAACTTTGGATGTGCAAGGGGAGTATGTTCCTAATTTTGCAGATATCCAAGGATATTTCACCTACGATATAAATCGAGATTGGCAACTGGGATTGATTGGAAATTATAATCGTAGTGAATATCAATTTACTCCTGCCTCGAGAGAAACGGCTTTTGGATTGATTGATTTTTCATTGGATCTTTTTACTGTTTTTGAGGGACAAGAAGTGGATGATTTTACGACCTACATGGCAGGGACTTCGTTGACTTACGTTCCAGATCGAAAATACAATCCTTTGTTTTTAAAATTTCTCGCCTCTGTTTATCAAAGTAATGAAAATGAGCGAATTGATATTATCGGAGACTATATTTTAGGGCAAATAGAAACAGGGCTAGGTAGTGATAATTTTGGAGAAATCGTCGCCGTTTTAGGAACTGGAACTCAACAACAATTTGTGCGAAATTATTTGACGACCATCGTTTCTAATTTCGAACATAAAGGGGGTTTTGAAATGGAAAAATTGCACGACTCTTGGGAAACTTCGAGTAGCCATTTTTTGCAATGGAATTTAAAATTTCAAAATGAGCAAATCTATGATGATTTGAATGAATGGGAAAGGTTAGATTCTGCCGGCTATTCTTTGCCTTTTGATACGACTGCGGTACAAGTTCAAAATGTACTGAAAACGCAAAATGAATTAGTCACCAATCGTCTTTCTGGTTCTTTTCAAGATACCTACACTTTGCGAAAAGATAGTATCATGGAATTGAAAATCATGGCTGGCGTAAGAGGTGCATTTTGGAATGTAAAAAACAACTTTACGGATGAGTCGAATAATAATTTTTTAGTTACTCCAAGAGCACAATTATTATACAAACCTTTGAATTGGAAACGAGATATGTCTTTTCGATTTGCAACTGGAATGTATTTTCAACCCGCCTTTTATCGAGAAATGCGACGCTTGGATGGGACGGTCAATGTAAATATGGATGCACAAAAATCATTGCACGTTTTAGGAGGATTTACTTGGGATTTTTATTCTGGAAAACGTGATCCAAAACTATTCAGGTTCATCACAGAAATTTATTACAAAAGACTTTGGGACCTGGTTACCTACGATTTGGATAATGTGCGAATTCGATACTCAGGCGAAAATGATGCTACAGGATATGTGGCTGGAATTGATTTAAGAGTAAATGGTGAGTTCGTTCCTGGTGCTGAATCTTGGGTAAATATTTCTTTCCTTCGAGCGCGTGAAAGTATAACTGGCGTTCAACATCTAAGCCGAGGCATTGGTGATACAATTGATACTGAAATTAGTACCGTTCGAAGACCGACGGATCGCTTTATGAATTTAAATGTTTTCTTCCAAGATTATTTGCCGATGAATGAAAACTTTAAAATGCACTTGAATTTATCGGTTGGAACAGGTTTACCTTTTGGACTAAAAGAAAATAATATAGTGCGGAGAAATCAATTTGAATTTTCTGCATATCATCGAGTTGATATTGGTTTTGCTTTTCAGCTTTGGGATGAAGAAAGACGTGCTCGGAAACCTCGGCACCCACTACGATTTGCCCGAAATGCTTGGTTAAGTTTAGAAATTTTCAACCTTCTTGCCATTGCGAATACTGCTTCCAACACTTGGATAAAAACTATTTACAATACTCAATATGCGATTCCAAATAACCTGACTTCTCGTCGGATTAATTTGAGATTGAAAATGGACTTTTAAGTAGTTGGACAATAGAAACCGTATAGTTATAGGAATAAGATTTTTTAAGGAAAAATAGCGGAGAAAGATATTCTTATAAACTACGTTTTCTATTGTCTAAGTAATTGGTCATTATTAAATATAGAATTTTGACGAGGGAATTTTTTTGCCAGTTTTTTCAAAAAAATCCCTGCCTGTCGGCTGGCAGGATTGCATACCCTCGGTCTGGAATTATTTTTTTGGAGGAAATGGCGGAAAAATAGTCCGTCAAAAACTATATTTAATATTGACCAGTTACTTAACTACTTAAATAACGGTTAACTTTAGTTGGTGAATGGTTAAAGTGACGAGGAAGTGATGATTTCGTCATAATAAGTGTATGTAATCGTAAAATTAACCATTTACAGTTCACGATTAATCTTAAAAAAACATGTCAAACAAGCCCCTCATTTCTGGTTTTGAAAAAATAATTCTTCTTGGATTAGTTGTCTTCTTTGCATACGGCATTTACAAAAATGGCGGTATTTCTTTGTATGAAAAAACGGAGGAAACAACCATCTTTGATGGTAAAACTACTGCGAATACCTATGATGAGTTAGACAAAATAGAGAAGAGTTCTAATTGGAATAGAAAAGGAATAGAACCGCCAGCAAAAGTAAAACCTCTGAAGAGTGAGCAGCTAGATACTGATGATGTTTTGGGAAAACTCGCCCGAACATTTTCCGCTGGTCGTAATGAAACGGCTCGTCAAATGAAAGAAATGGGACTCTCCGATGATGAGATCAATTACATCAATGATGTCAAAAAAGAAAATGATTTTTCAGATGAATTACAAGATGCTAGAGATTGGTTTAATATCTTAAAAACTTCTGCGAGCACCTACGGAAAAGTAAAATCTTTTGTTGATGATTTGAGCAATGGAAGTGGAAATACCGAAAATGTAAATGCATTGTTAGAAGATGATAAAAAGTCAGATGATTTTTATAAAAACTTAGAAGCGACTTTTGGAATTTCGGAAGCGGAGGCAAAAGCGTTTTCAACTTTAGGAAAAAAGAAGGTGAGTGATTGGGCGAAATTTATAGAGGAGAAATCGAAGGAGAATTAAATATTTTTTGTTGAGTAATAGTTTATGAGTTGTGGTCTTTGAGAAGTGGAGCGGGCTGGGCTCGGCGAAAAATGAGGGTGCGGGCGCCTGCTTTGTGCAAAGCATTTTTTTCGCCTAGCATTTTTTGGTTCCCTGCCAGCCGTTCAATGAAAAAAAGAACAGGTTGCTGAGCCTTCTACCACCTATAAAAATATATAACAGAAGCCCATAGAAAAAATATAATACCAACAGATTTATAAATGATTTTTGCTTCCATAAAAAAGCTCCCAAGTCATGACTCAGGAGCTTTGAAATAAATTAGTATTCAGGTTAAAATTACATTTCTTTAAATTGTAAAACCTTCCTCACATCCTCTTCCGACTTCAACGCATCAGGTTCCACTTTCAGTTTAAAAGTGTGATTACCACCTTTTTTCTGATTGATCTTTTTAAACTCTTGTGGACGGAAAATCGCGATTTGATTATCCTTAGTCACCATCCACATTAAGTTATCTGACTTTTGATCGAAATTTACTTTCGCTCCATCTTTCGCATAAATTCGAACTATGGTATTTCGATTTTTATTCACCAAGTAAGCAATTTCGTCAGTCACTTCAGCACCTTCTTCTAGTTCAAAATTACCTTCAATTTCCAAATCATCTGGATGAATTGGTCGATCACAATTCCATACGCCAAACTCAGTCGCCACAAATCGATTGATGATTTTTTTACGAACCATTTGATTGAGCGCAGGATCATTTTGGTTTTGAGTTCGCCATGCTTCAATAGATTGAGTGAATTCTTTTTTTGCTTCTTCTTTTTGTGAAGCATATTTTTCAATAATCTTATTACGATTTTCCTCTAAGGCTATCTCCCTGGCATTCAATGCTTTACGATAAGTTTCCATTGCCATTTCATATACAGACATCGCTTGCGTAAATTCATCTCCACTCAACGCAGGAGTAACAATTACTCGCTCTTGATGATCTCCATTAATCAAGGTCAACTCAAAATCCTGACCATCATCAAGTGGTTTCAAATCCATACTTTCCCACACCACATTAAATGCATTGGTATTAATCTCAGGACTATTTGGAGAAATATGCCAAATAATACTTTGATATTTTTCGCCTAATTCTTTGACAACAGGAGAAGCATTTTCAGAAATATCTAGGTCAAAAGAGAACTGATCTTTATTCGCTCGAAATGGTCGATTAGGTTTGATCGGCATGCCAATTCTAGCTTCTAACTCATTGATTTCAATATTTTCAGCTGTAGTGATTTTAGAAATAGAAGATTGATAATTCGTTTTCAAAATATTCAATTCTTCATTTTCAAAACCTTCTTCATTCAAGTCTTCAATGATTTGAATATTGTCAACATTTCGATATTCCCAACTCCGAGTGGAAGCATTTAATTTGTAAATATTATACTTCGGATTCACATTTAATCGAGGCATATTGATGTAAGAAATCAATTCTACTTTGATCTCTTTCCCAGGTTGCATTTTTAAAGGTTGACCATTTTGCTTAGCAATAATTTCTATCATTCCAGCACTTTCCAAAACATATTTAGTTCCTGCAGAATCATAAGTCATTGGAATTCCTGAAAGGAAAAAATCAACATAGTCATGCATTTCTCGGTATTCAATGTCTACGTCACCTTCCACTAGTTGTCCATCAGTATTTCTAAAAGCAGCAGCTGGAACAATTAATTTTGATCCATTCTTGTATTCATAAATGCCGCCCTGATTGGCATTTATTTTTGCACTTGCAAAGGTAGGTTTGATATCATCTAATGGTGGATTGATCAATGGTTGACTAGCAAAATATTGCTCCTCACTCATTCCTTTTTCCCCCTGCAATAATCCACGAACCATGACTGCCAAAAGAATAACCGCAGCAGCGGCAGCAGCATATCTCAACCAAATTACTCTGGGTTTGCGTTCAGGCTTCAACTCCTCGGGCTGGGAAGTTTTATTGAACTGAGCAAGAAGTGCATCGAAGTCTTGATGCTTGGCAATGTCTTCGCTGCTCGGCTGAGGTGGATTAATTTTAATATTGTAAAAGTCTTTTTTCATAGAATTTTTTTATAAATAATTGATCAAAAAAAATCAACCATTCTTTTTCATTAGTTTTTTCATTTTCTCAAGGATTCGATACGTTTTTACCTTCGCGTTGCTTTCGGTAATATTCAGTATGTCGGCAATCTCTTTAAATGGTCTTTCTTCAAAAAAGCGCATTTCAATCATCACCATATCAGCTTCTTTTAATTGTTGCAATGCGTTCAGCATTGATTGTCTCGTTTTTTCAAAATCACCTTCTTCGCTTACTTCATCAATCAAATCAGAAAAAGTATGATCCTCCACCGTCACCACTCGATTCTTTTGGGTATTCCGAAAATGCTGAGCCACTTCATTACTCGCAATTCGGTACAACCAAGCGGAAAAGGGTACACCTTTATATTCATAGGTGCTCAATTTCTGCATGGCTTTCAAAAAAACCTGAGAACAAACGTCACTTGCTATATTTTCATCTGCAGTTCGCTTGAACACAAAACGAAAAATTTGCTCAAAGTAACGGTCGTACAATGGCCTAAAATAGGCTGGATTGTTTTGAGCCGCTTGTACCTCTTGCCATTCCGCTTGCATCGCTTCCTGAGAAACAGTCTTATTACTACTTTGCATTAGCGCTGTATTTTTTGCAAGGGTACGACTTATTTGCAAATTTGAAAACATTTATACATTAATTTTTTTTCAATTATGATTCTAGCTTTTTCCAAAAAATCCCTTTATTCTCAGGGGAAAGGGCGGATTTTGGAAAAGAATAATTGACCCGCTAGCTCAATTTTTAAAGCCAAATAGCTAGACATCAAATTCTTTTTTTTCGGTAAAAAATGAACGTGAAGAAAAGCTATTTGAACTCCAATTTAGACCGTTTCAAAAGCATAATGGAGATGATGGGAAAAGTAACAGGTGGGATAAAGATTTTAACATTTTAAGAAAAATTATATTTGTAATTCATTTGATCCATTCACGGTTGATTTTTCGTATTTATACTTGGTTACGTCAAGTGTTTAAATGCGAAAGTCAATAGGTAAATTAACGTTCAACAATTTCATGCTAAAAATCAATCTGCGGACATTAAAAGAGGACTTTCTAATCATAATTGTGCACCTTTCATTTTTTATGATATTTTGAGTTTTAATAAAATATCCGAAAAGAAAAATATTGTCTTGAAACATATAACACAAAAATATCTGTTTTCTATACTGCTTTTTTTGACTTTGGGAATTCAATCCTTGAGTGCCCAAGTTGATAAAATAGTAAATGAAAAAAAGGACTCAACTGCAACCAAACGCTACAGTTTTGTTCCGTTGCCCTTGGTTTATTTTACCCCCGAAACTCGCTGGGGTTTTGGGGCAGGTGCATTTCTTTCTTTTCGATTTGAAAATCAGACTCAGGATGTGCTCCCTTCACAATTACAAATCGGATTTGCTTATACTTTAGAAAATCA
>CAYGRM010000182.1:0-12900 GCA_964352225.1 uncultured Saprospiraceae bacterium
ATATCTTATTAATAAAATACTTTACAGTTTATGATTTGAAAGATAATCTTCCTACCAATATGATTTCATTTCATCAATTGGAAAAGCAAAAATATGAACCAGGTGAAACTGCAACCTACCATTTTGGTTCTGCTCATTTAAATATTAAAGTTTTACATGAGGTAGAATTTAAAAATGAAATTATTAATCGAGAGTGGTTGACTTTATCTCAAATAAAAGATTTCCAATTACGCATCGAAGAAAAGCATCGTGGGAATATTGGCTATCATCTTTCCTTCGTGAAAAATAATCGAAATTACAGTACTACCAATACGATAAATGTGCCTTGGACGAATAAAGATTTAAAATTCGAGTACAGCACTTTTAGAGATAAATTAAAACCAGGTCAAGAAGAAGAATGGCGCATCAAGGTTTCTGGTAATAAAAAAGATAAAGTTGCGGCAGAAATGGTGGCAGCAATGTATGATGTATCATTGGATCAGTTCGCACCTAATTATTGGGACTTAAATATGTATCCTACTCAATCTACCAATCAGTATTTACGAAGTGGCAACTTCACCAGTACGTACTCACAACTTTTTGCTAGAAATTGGCAAGAAGGAGGGGTATCTGTAAATCGAAGTTACCGATATTTAGATTGGTTTGGATTTTCTATGGATGGTTTTTATGCCATGAGACGTTTTAAACGATCTGCAAGAGAAAGTAATGAAATGGTTTATGATGATGCCCCTTCTCCAATGTCTGTAGAATCCGATATGGCTGTAATGGCCGAAGGAGCAATGAGTTTTTCAGACCAAGAAACCATAGAAGAAGTATCGGTTGGTTTATCGAAAGAGGAAGAACCAAAAGACGAGCAGGGGACAGATTTCTCTGACGTAAAAGTCCGTACCAATCTCAATGAAACAGTCTTCTTTATGCCTGAGTTAATGACTGATGAAAACAGCGATGTTATCATCAAGTTCACCATGAACGAAGCATTAACTCGTTGGAAATTTTTAGGATTAGCCCATACTAAAGATTTGAAATTTGGAGTCACTCAAAATGAAATTGTCACGCAAAAAGAATTGATGGTCATGCCAAATGCTCCCCGATTTATGCGAGAAGGCGACATGATTGAGTACGCTGCGAAGGTGAGTAATTTGACAGAGAAAGAATTGTCTGGAACTGCAAAGTTAGAACTTTTTGATGCGGTGACTAATGAGCCAATTAATCTTTTTGTAGAACGAAAAAGTACAACCTTGCCATTTACCGTTGGTGCAGGACAATCCGCCCCTTTATCGTGGAAATTAAAAATACCTTTCGGAAAAGTGATGGCGATCACTCATCGAGTAGTGGCGCAAGCCGGAGATTTTTCAGATGGAGAAGAAAGTAGTTTGCCCGTTTTGACCAATCGAATGTTGGTAACAGAAACGATGCCTTTGCCCGTTCGAGGAAATCAAACGAAAACTTTTTCTTTTGACCGCATGAAAAATGCGAATTCCACGACTTTGCAAAATCATGAATTGACTTTGGAATTTACTTCTAACCCAGCTTGGTACGCGGTGCAAGCGTTACCGTATTTAATGGAATACCCTCATGCTTGTACGGAGCAAATTTTTAGTAGATATTATGCCAATAGTTTAGCAACCAATGTGGCTAACTCTCATCCTAAGGTGAAAACTATTTTTGAGAAATGGAAAAATACCGACGCGATGTTGAGTAATTTATCCAAAAATCAAGAACTGAAAAGTGCATTGCTGGAAGAGACTCCTTGGGTGTTAGCAGCTCAAAGTGAAGAGCAACAGAAGAAGAATATTGGTTTACTTTTCGATTTAAATCGAATGAGTCAAGAGCGAGCAGATGCTGTTGCAACGATTGCGGAACGACAATTAAGTAATGGAGGTTTTTCATGGTTTCCAGGTGGAAGAGATAGTTGGTACATCACGCAATACATCGTTGAAGGGATGGGACACTTGAATGAATTAGGAGTTAAAGATATTCAGGAAGATCCTAAAGTTCAAAAAATGTTAAATCGAGCCATCGTATTTATTGATGCAAGAATTGCCGAGCAATATGAGGAGTTACTGAAATTAGTAAAAGAAGGAAAAACGAAATTGGAAGATGATCATTTGAATAATATGGCCATTCATTATCTCTATGCCCGTTCATTTTTCACTAATCAACAAATGGATGGTAATCCTAAAACAGCGCATGACTATTATTTAGGTCAAGCCGAAAAGTATTGGCTAAACAAAGGAATGTATCAAGAAGGAATGTTAGCCCTAGCTTTGCATCGAAATGGAAAAAGAAAGATCACTAATGACATGATCAAATCATTCAAAGAGCGTTCGCTCAATAATGATGAGATGGGAATGTATTGGAAATATGATCGTGGTTATTTCTGGTATCAATTGCCGATAGAAACTCATGCTTTGATGATTGAAGTTTTTGATGAAGTGGCGAATGATTCCAAAGCAGTTGATGATCTAAAAGTCTGGTTGTTAAAAACCAAACAGACGACTCATTGGAAAACAACCAAAGCAACCTCAGCAGCAGTTTATGCATTATTGAGAAGAGGTGCCAATTGGTTGCTCGAAGATGCTCCTGTACAAATTACTTTGGGTGATAAAAAAATCGATCAATCAAAAATAGATACTGAAGCTGGAACTGGATATTTTAAAATGAAATGGAGTGGGGAAGAAGTAACTCCTTCGATGGCTGATGTAAAAGTTGAAAATCCAAATTCGGTCGTGGCTTGGGGAGCTTTGTACTGGCAGTATTTTGAAGACTTGGACAAGATTACTTCTTTCGAAGATACACCGCTGAAATTGAATAAAAAATTATTCAAAATGACTAATTCTGACCGAGGTCCGGTGATGACTGAATTAAAAGAAGGTTCACAACTTTCACCTGGTGATAAATTACAAGTTCGAATTGAATTGCGCATAGATCGTCCGATGGAATATGTTCACATGAAAGATATGCGAGCAAGTGGATTTGAACCATTGAATGTACTCAGCCAATACAAATGGCAAGGTGGATTAGGTTATTACGAAAGCACCAAAGATGCGAGTACTAATTTCTTTATTTCCTATTTGCCAAAAGGAACATTTGTGTTTGAATATCCAATGGTGGTAAATCATAAAGGTGATTTTAGTAATGGAGTCACAACTATTCAATGTATGTATGCGCCTGAATTTACAAGCCATTCTGAAGGAATTCGAGTGAAAGTTCAATAACTAATTCTCTTAAAATTTCACATAAATATTAAATCTCCACCTTCCTAGAGGGTGGGGATTTTTTATTTGTTTTAAGCTAGAATTGTTCACGGATTTTCGATTTTTATAGTAAAATCCCTAACATTTTGGGATTTTTCACATTTCCTACCTAAAAAAATCACCCAAATAATACCTAACGTTGGGTATTGGTGGAATGCGTTCTGTGGGCTACTTTTGCATCGTTATATTTATTTAGATTAAATCCAATTAGAGAACAACTTACTTAAAATGAAATCACAATTTTTCTTATTATTTCTTACTAGTTTTTTATTGATCACCTCTTGTGACAAGGATGATGACTCGCTGACAAATGAACCTAATTATACGATTCCTACCACTTATAATTTTGCAAATGTCAATTATAGCGGACAGATTCAAAGAATCGAAATGTTAAGTGAGATGAAGACTTATATGAGTAGTGCTAATGTTATGGGTACTAATATAGAGGCATCAAGATTAGCAGCAATGTACAATAACCAAGCGGCTGATGCGGCTTGGATTAAATCATATGAAGATTCAAAACAGCTGAGAAATAAAACTTTCGAACCTGTGCAAGCTACCTTTGATCAACTTATTTCTGACTTAGCGGAGGCTAGTCAATCAACAGTTGCAGGTGAAGAAGGCACAGCAGGAGTAGTCACCAGTAATGATGGTGCCAAGAACTACCTGTTCAATGATAAAGGAGTAGAGCTAGCTCAATTAGTGGAAAAAGGGTTAATGGGAGCAGCCTTTTATTATCAATCTGCGGGAGTTTACTTTGAGTCAGGTAAAATTGATTCAGATAATGAAATAGTGATTGAAGGGAGTGGTACTGCCATGGAACATGCATTTGATGAGGCCTTTGGCTATTTTGGAGTTCCTATTGATTTTCCAACCAATACAGACAATATCATTTTTTGGGGGAATTACTGTAACGGAAGAAATAGTCTTTTGGGAAGCAATAAAATCATTATGGATGCTTTCTTAAAAGGAAGGGCAGCAATTTCTAACAATGACCTTACAACACGCGATGAAGCAATCAAAACAGTCAGAGATACTTGGGAATTAGTTGTAGCCACTACAGCTATTCACTATATCAATAGTGGCTTAAATAACTTTTCGGATAATGCAATTAAAGGTCATGCATTATCCGAAGCACTTGCATTTATCTACTCTCTGCAATTCAATCCAACTAAGACCATTACTAATTCTCAAGTAGAAGAATTACTTACTCTTATCGGAGGCAGTAGTGATATTCTTGATTCCAATTTATACAATGCTACTGAAGCAAATCTTCAATTAGCAAAGGACAAGTTAGCTGACTGGTATAATGTGGTAGATAAAAAAGATGATTTTTAATAGAAAAAAATCAGTTTCAGATTATCATTCTCTTTTAATTCAAGAATGAAAATGTTGTGTAGATTATAAAAAAAACACTACCTAAAATATCGTAAAATGAAATTTTTAAAAATATTAATTGTACTTTTTATTTCGAGTAGTTTTCTGATCACATCCTGTAAAGAGGATGATGAACGAGATCCGTGTACAAGTGATTTCGATCAAGTTGCCCTTTTTACTAATGTTGCTGATAACATTATACTTCCAAGTTATGAAGAATTAAAATCTAAGACGGATGACTTGTCAGCTAAAACCCAAAGTTTTGTTTCATCACCTGATGAAAATGGTTTAATTGAATTACAAAATGCTTTCAAAGCAGCATATTTAAGCTGGCAAAATTCTGCTCAGTTTGAGTTCGGGCCAGCCGAAGATATTTTCCTAAGAAATAGCTTAAACAACTTTCCAGCTAACACCAGTCAAATTCAATTTAATATTGAAAACGAAACTAATAATTTTGATCAACCTGATACTTACGATCAAGGATTTCCTGCATTAGATTTTTTACTTTTTGGTATTGCAGGCAGTAACGATGCTTCGGAAATATTGAAAGTTTACACAGAAAATGGGGAAAATGAGAAGTATAAAAAATATCTCAACGATTTAGTGATTGATATGCAAGCTAAGGTCGCACAGACTCATGATTCATGGAAAAATGGTTACCGTGATGCTTTTATTTCAAGGACTGGAACAGCTGCAGGAAACTCATTGAGTCAGATTATCAATGGATGGAATGAAAATTATGAATTGATTAAAAGAAATAAAATCGGGGTTCCTTCAGGAGTCTTGGATTTGAATTTTCCATTGCCTGACAAAGTGGAAGCGGTTTATAGTGGCATTTCTAGTTCATTAGCTGAGGAAGCTTTGAATGCATCTTTCAGGTTGTACCTGGGAATGGATAATGATGGAAATGATAGAATTGGATTAGATGATTTTCTCAATGAAGTTAATGCTGAGAAAAACGGAAAAACTTTAGATGCAGTTATTCAAGAACAATTTACAAATGCCATCAATGCAGTTTCAGCTTTGCCAGATCCATTGTCTGAAGCTATCGAAAATGATGAAATGCCAACAGTTCTAGCATATAATGAAATCACTAAACAAGTTGTCAATATCAAAACAGATTTACCATCAGTCCTTTGTATTTCGATTACTTACGTTGATAATCCAAGTGATAGTGATTAATGTTGTCTGGTGATTTTGTAGAAAAAATAAAATGGCGTCTTATTGATTCGCCAGTAGGAATTACGCCCCTCGTCAGATTTAGAATCCTTTTTGGAGGCTTAATGATGTTGGGCGCAATTCGATTTATTGAAGAGGGCTGGATTGAAAAATTATACCTAGAACCAAGATACTTTTTTAAGTTTTATTGGTTTGAGTGGGTTCGCCCTTTTGATGAAAAGGGAATGTATATTTTATTATTTACGATTATCGTAAGTGCCGCAATGGTCATGTTAGGATTTTTATATCGCATTGCCATTATCACGTTCTTTGTCAGTTTTACGTATCTCGAATTGATTGATGCGACCAATTATTTGAACCATCATTACTTGGTTTGTCTATTATCATTTTTAATGATTTTTCTTCCAGCGAATCAATCTTTTTCTATGGATGCTTGGATTTGGAAAAAAATTAAAACAGATCAAGTACCTAGTTGGACGATCAATATTTTAATTTTCCAATTAACTGTAGTTTACACTTTTGCAGGTATGGCAAAGTTAAATTATGATTGGATGGTTCAGGCAATGCCGCTAGCTGTATGGCTGCCAGAGAGACAAGAAATACCCATCATCGGTTATTTTTTTCAATTCAAATGGGTAGCTTTTTTGATGAGTTGGGCAGGTGCATTTTATGATTTGACGATTGCCTATTTTTTGATGTATTCGCGAACCAGGCCATTCGCATATTTCTTAGTAATTGTGTTTCATTTGATGACTTGGTTACTTTTTAATATTGGGTTATTTCCTTGGATCATGATAGTGAGTACATTGATTTTTTTTCCAGATAAATCTTTTATTTCCAAATCTGAGAACGGACTTGGCCATAAAACTTACAGCAAATCAGCTGCTGGAAAATGGAATTTTGCTCAACTAAAAAGACAAATACTTATTCCTTTTATAGGAGTGTATATGTTGTTCCAATTATTGATTCCTTTGCGTCATTTTTTATATCCAAGCAATGTATTTTGGGCAGAGGAAGGTTATCGATTTTCATGGAGAGTGATGCTTGTGGAAAAATCAGGGCAAGCAACTTTTACCTTGAAAGATCCTGAAACCAATCGACAAACTGAAATAATTAATTCGAGATATTTAACTCAATTTCAAGAAAAACAAATGAGCGTTCAACCTGATTTTATTTTGCAATTTGCTCATTATCTGAAATACGAATATGAGCGAACACACGGGATTAAAAACCCCATAATTACTGTCGATTCACATGTAGCATTAAATGGAAGAGTGAGCCAAAGGTTTATTGATCCAAATGTAAACTTAGCAAAAATTAAAGATGACTTTTTTCCAAAAAAATGGGTTTTAGATTTTAAGAGATAAATACAATTAATTGACTATCAGGTAGTTGTGGTTTAAATTTAAAAATGAAGAATAATAAATTTCTTTTACTTTTTTTCATAACAATGGTTTTACAAAACATTGCCTTTGCCCAAACTGGTAATGTTTATGGTAAAATTCTGGATGCTGCGTCACAAGTGCCACTTGTTGATGTAAGTGTATTTTTGGAAAATAAGAATGAGTTAGTAGAGACAAATTCTAATGGGGAGTTTTTATTTAAAAATGTAGAAAGTGGTAGTTTAAGTTTCACTTTTTATAAAGAAAATTATATTTCAAAAACAGAAATAGTCACCTTTGAAAATGGGAAACATGAAGATGTAATTATATTGTTAGAAAAATTCAATCTTCAATTGGATGAGGTAGAAATTACAGCAAAATCAGGAGAAAATTTTGGCATACGGAAATTGAGAAATGTTGAAGGAACAGCAATTTATGCAGCAAAAAAAAGTGAGGTCATTGAATTAAATAATGTAGTCGCAAATCAAGCTACGAATAATGCTCGGCAAATTTATAAAGCCATTGCGGGAGTTAATGTTTGGGAAAGTGATGGAGCCGGATTACAGTTAAGTATTGGAGCTAGAGGACTTGATCCAAACCGAACTTCTAACTTTAATACTCGCCAAAATGGTTACGATATTAGCGCTGATGCTTTAGGTTATCCTGAAAGTTATTATACGCCGCCCGTACAAGCTTTGAAGAGAATTGAGATTGTTCGAGGTGCAGCTTCTTTACAATATGGTTCTCAATTTGGAGGGCTTTTAAATTTCGTTTTTAAAAAAGGAAATGAGCAAAAACCGATTGAGTTTATTACAGAAAATACGGTAGGGTCATTTGGTTTAATTTCTACTTTTAACAGTCTTGGAGGGGAGAAAAATGGCTGGAATTATTATACTTTTTATCAGAGAAAGCAAGGTGATGGATGGCGAAATTTTTCAAAGTTCGATCAAAATACAGCCTATGCTAGTATTTCAAAATCTATTTCTAAAAAACTAAAAATAGGAGTTGAATATACCTTTATGAATTATACAGCTCAACAAGCTGGAGGTTTGAAAGATTTTGATTTTGCCCAAAATCCACGACAATCGCTTCGGACTCGAAATTGGTTTAAGGTCAATTGGAACCTAGCTGCTTTTACTTTAGACTACAAAATTTCGGAACGTACGAAATTAAATTCTCGAAGTTTTGTCTTAGCAGCACAACGTGATGCTTTGGGTGAATTGGGTAGAATTGACCGACCAGATCCGATGAGAGAGCGAGACTTGATTCGAGGTAACTATAATAACTTTGGAAATGAAACACGCTTAATTACTCGTTATGATTTAGGGGAGCAAACTTCTACTTTTTTGATTGGAGCAAGATATTATCAAGGATTTACAACCAACGAACAAGGAGACGCAGATGCCTCAAGCGAAGCTAATTTTAATTTTTTAAATCCATCTGATTTGGAGAAATCTGCCTATGAATTTCCTAGTAGGAACATTGCCATTTTTGCAGAAAACCTTTTTAATCTAAATGAAAAATGGACGATTACTCCAGGAGTAAGATATGAATATATTAAAACTGCTTCGGAGGGTTTTTACAAAAAAACATTTATCGTGGGAGGACAAGTTCAGTCGGTTAGAAAGATTGAAGACTCCATGGAGAATCCACGTTCACTTGTTTTATTAGGTTTAGGAATAGGGCATAAAATTTCAGAAAACTCAGAAGCCTATGCTAATTTTTCTCAAAATTATCGCTCGATTAATTTTAGTGATTTAGCAGTTATTAATCCAAATTTGATTGTAGATAGTTTGTTACAAGACGAAAAAGGTTTCAATGCTGATCTTGGAATTCGTGGTGATTTTTGGAAAAATAGAATTAAAGTAGATGCAAGTATTTTTTATTTACGTTACCAAAATAGAATTGGAATTGGGGAAATAATTATTGAAGATCCAGTCGTTATTGAAAAAGCAGTAGCCTTTAGAACTAACATTGGTGATGCCCAAATATTAGGTTTTGAATCTTATCTTGAAGCAGATATTTTGAATATATTAAATAAAAAAACAAAAGACTTACAACTTTCATTTTTTACTAATTTTAGTTTGATTTATGGAAAATATCTTTCGGGACAATCTTTTGTAGTCGGTAAAGATGTAGAATTAATTCCACCGATCAACTTAAAAACTGGACTTAATTTTTGTTGGAAAAACTTTAAAGCATCTTATCAATTTACCTTCGTCGGGGAACATTTTTCAGATGCAACTAACGCTGAATTTGTTTCTGATGCCACCCGTGGAATTATTCCTAGCTATCATGTCCAAGATATAGCATTAAGTTATATCTGGAAGCGATTTCAATTTCAAACAGGTATTAATAATTTAACCGACGAATCATATTTTACCCGACGAGCAGTTGGTTATCCAGGACCAGGAATTATTCCTTCGGATGCTCGAAGTTTTTATGGAACAGTAGCTATTAAATTTTAAAATAATAAATTTATGACTCCTTCACTTACAGACAAACGTCACTTTAACCCTGAACAAAATCAAGTAATTCTTCCTTTTGCTTTACCCATTGTACAAGGTAAAAATATGAAGAAAAAATGTTGTAAAAAATATAAAAAGAAAGGTATACGCTGTAAACGTTGCCCTGGAAGATTAGCTTGGGAAGACTAATTGAGGAGGATTGCTTATTTTGTAAAAAAAATACTAATGAAAGCAATCTTACTCAAAGAATTTGGTGGTCCTGATCAATTTTATATAGGAGAAACTGAGAAGCCAATTCCAGCCTCAAACGAAGTTTTAGTTAAAGTGAAAGCTACGGCACTCAACCGTGCAGATACTTTGCAACGCATGGGAAAATATCCACCACCTCCAGATGCGAGTCCAATCATTGGTTTAGAAATGTCAGGCGTGATTGAAGCCATTGGATCTGAAGTTACTAATTGGAAAGTCGGAGATCGAGTTTGCGCATTACTTGCTGGTGGAGGATATGCTGAGTTTGTAACAATACATTCACAATGTTTAATTCCAATACCTGAAGGTTTTGATTTTGAAAAAGCTACAGCGATTCCAGAAGTTTTTTTGACTGCTTACCAAGCGATTTTTTATTTATCAAAATTACAAAAAGGCGAAAGTATTTTAATCCACGCTGGAGCAAGTGGAGTAGGGACGGCTGCCATTCAGTTAGCTAAATCGTTGGGAGCCAAACAAATAATTGTCACCGCTTCCGCTGGAAAACATCAAATTTGCCGAGACCTCGGAGCGGATTTTACTATAGATTATAAAACTCAGAACTTTGAAGAAGAGGTAGCAAAGATTACCGACCAAAAAGGTGTGGATGTTATTATAGATTTTCTAGCCGCTCCTTATTTTCAAAAAAATATTAATTCATTGAACTTTGATGGACGCATGGTGATGCTTGCTTTGATGGGTGGATGGAAGGTGGAGGAATTAATTTTGGTAAATATTTTACGAAAAAGATTACATATCATGGGCTCCACTTTGCGAGCTAGAACTTTAGAATATAAAATTGGTTTGACCAAAGATTTTTCAGGTTATGCTTTGCCAAGATTCGAACGTGGAGAATTGAAACCCGTGATTGATTCTGTTTTTGATTGGAAGGAAGTGGGGGATGCACACCGATTGATGGAGTCGAATAAGAATAGTGGAAAGATTATTTTGAGAGTTGATGAAATATGATTTGTATATATTCCTGAGTAAATTGTTAATTCTATTCAAAATATTACCTTTTTAATATAATTTTATTTCAATATGTTTTAACTTTAGATCAACCTTTAAAAAAGAAATTTGATTTAACAACGACGCTTTTCTAATACTAAATAACCTCAAAAAAAATACTAAATGAAAGATATTTCCCCACATGGCGAAGACAAGAAATTAAGATTATTCGTAAGTTACGCTCATGAAGATGTTGCTTTTCTTAAACGTTTAAAAGTTCATTTAGCTCGACCAATTTTTGATTTTGGATTTGAATTTTGGGACGATAGTAGAATTAATCTTGGAGATAAATGGGCTAATGAAATCGAAACTGCACTCAACGATTCAAGTATTGTGATCTTATTAATTAGTGCAGACTTTTTAGCATCAAATTTCATTGTTAACCAAGAACTTCCTAAAATATTAGTCAAAGAAAAAAAAGCAGGGACTAGAATTATTCCAGTCATTATTGGTCCTTGTGGATTTGATGATGATCCTATCCTTTCGCAATTCCAAGCGCTTAATTCAAGTGAAGATTATATTGCTAAATTCGACAAATATAAACAAGATGAATATTGGGATTTATTACGACGCAAAGTTCGAAAAGCGATTGAAAATATTTTCGAGGAAAAAACTCAAGCCTTAAAAGAGGCGGAAGCATTAGAAACAGCTCCTTCTAATGGACAAGCAAAACGAAAGAAAAGAACTAATAGTAATTAATAATTTTGTAAAAGAAGGTATTTAAAATTAAAGCGAGGATTATCAATAATTCAACAATTGAGTCTGTATAAATTAAATACCATGCAAGAAAGGATTTATAAAAAAGAATCAACCTTTTTGTCGTGAAAAGAAAAACATAAGTCGAGAAAAAGGGTTTTATGAAAACGATAGAGATACATTTAGATTTCTTGTTGTTATGATTAGTAACAATACTTTTACAAAATAAATATTATCAATTTTATGATGAACGAAAGAATAGAAAGCTCCGATAAAATTATTAGAAATCATATTGTATGGTCAATGGGAGCAGGATTAATCCCCGTGCCAATTGCTGATTTTTTTGCAGTAAGTGCCATCCAACTAGACATGGTTCGACAAATGTGTAAAGTATACGATGTTGACTTTAAAGAGACTGAAGGCAAGGCCGTTATTTCTTCCTTGACAGGTTCTGGATTAGCAAGATTAGGAGCAAGAGCAGCCTTAAAATTTATTCCTGGAGTAGGTACCATGATCGGTGGAATGACTATGGCAGTTTTATCTGGTGCATCAACTTATGCTTTGGGGGAGGTTTTTAAAAAACATTTTGAAACAGGAGGAACATTTTTGGATTTCGATGTTGATCGTTTGACCAAAATGTATAAAGAGAAATTTGAGAAAGGGAAAAAAGTGGCTGAAAAAATAAAAAAAGAGCAGAAACAAAAACAAGAAGTAGTCGAAAAAGCAGAACATAATAATGTTCATATCAAAGAGCAAAAAGATGTTATTTCGCGATTGACGGAATTAGGTGAATTAAAAGAAAAAGGAATCATCTCAGAGGAAGAGTTTCAATTGATGAAAAAAAAGTTGATTGAAGAATTTTAATCTAAAGAATTCCCCGATGTAATGTTAAACATAAAAGGTCATAAAAAATTCATAAAAAGTCAGCGTCTAAAAAAAATCGGAGAGTGGTTATTTTCGTACTTAACTGAAATTTTAATTCCTCGTCAGCTTGCTGCGAGGTAGTTTAATATAAAAAAGGCTTTCTAAATTTTTAGAAAGCCTTTTTTATATCAAAGAAAACCATGTTCATTTCTAGTCCGTAAATGTCTTGTTTTTTTCCATTTGGCGAAATAAGATTAAATCCATTTTCCATTCCTAAATAACCAGAAACCGCTAATCCCAAAGCATCAATTAGATCATCTGTTTTGACCTCTTTTTTCAAAAAAAGGGAGTTACCTTTTTCGAAAATTTCCATGGATTTTGGAAAAATCGTTTGTAATAAATTCATCCTTTCTTCAATTACTT
>CAYGRM010000183.1:0-12896 GCA_964352225.1 uncultured Saprospiraceae bacterium
TAAGAAAGGAGTTAACAATTAAATGTTAACTCCTTATCTTATCAAATTTTTTTTAATTAAAAATCTAAGAGGCTGTTTTTAATTATGTCGCTAATTTTTTTATAGGTCTTTTTTTACCATATTTCGTTTTTTTTCTCGGGCAATAGTTAAGGCTATTCCCCTCCAAAAAAGCCTCATTTAGTAAAAGAATACACTATAAAAAATTTTAGCACACATTTTAAAACAGTCTCTAATAAAAAATATCTTCTCCTTTTGCTCCAATCTCAAATGGAATTGTCCAAGCCAGTTTTCCACCAATCAAAAGATCAAAATATTTATTTTCATCCTTAGCCATTTTATCATAATCCCATTCTCTTCTACTTTGAGTAAATCCTTGCACTAATTCTACGCCTAAAATAAAATTGATAGTTCTATTGGTACTTATTTTTTGAATACCAATGAATTCGGTAAAAGCCAATCCATTTGACATTCGATCATAACCAGTTCGATAGTCTCCAGTTGTTTGAGGAACAAGTGAGGCGGGATCTTGCTGAATTCTAATTTTATGTTGTAAAATTCCTACACCTGCGGTTGCTCGAATACCAAATAAACGTTTTTCTTTTCGAAACGGGATTAATTTTCCAAATAGAAGATTGGCGTTCCAACCTCTTTGGGTTAATCTAATATTTGCAGTACTTCGGTTATTTCCGATGATATCGAAATTTTCATTTCTAAGCGAAGCCAAAACGTCTTCTTTTACCCTTGAACCGTAGAGATAATCTACCTGTGTTCCAAAGATCCAATTATCACTACTCAAATAATCCAACCCTAAACCTGAAGTGTTATTCCAGCCATAACGATTACTTAAATCCCCTCCAGGATTTTGAAAGGAATAAGATAAATTAATTAAAATATACCTTGAGTTGTTTTGTTTTTTTGGTGATTCACTTTGTGAAAAGGCATTTGAACAACCAAGAAAAAAGAAAATAATTACCAAACTCCAAATCTGTTTTTTTATACTCACGTCAATTCTGTTTAATTTAAAATAGTTGAGCTCTTCGCTCAGATGTATAAACGCAAAAGTAAATAAAAACCCTGCTTAGTTAGGGTGTTTAACTTATTTTATTCCTACTAAAGTCAGGTTCTTGATAAAAAAAGTTAGAAAGTTGCGTTCAATTTATTTAGGAAAAATTGTCATTTTCAGCAGATTAAAATTAGCCAAAAATCTTTTTTATTTAAGTATATTTGCCATCCCAATGAGTAAAGTAGATAGTTCAACGATTTTTCAAATCAGAGAAAAAATGCAACTCTACTTTCTCTTTTACGTTCTACAAAAGGATAAAAACATAACTTTTCGAATTTACATTTATTTCAAAGCCTTCCTTTTCTTAATGAGAAATTACCAAATGATTTTCAGGCAATAATGTAATTATTCGTAACACCAGTTATGACATAATTGAAACTTACAGATCTATTAATAACAAAACTACAGTAAATTGAAAAAAGTACTCATCACCGGAGCAGCCGGTTTTTTAGGATCACATTTGTGTGATCGATTTTTGGCAGAAGGATTCCACGTAGTTGGAATGGACAATTTGATTACTGGAAATATGGATAATATTGCTCACCTTTTTAAGGAAGAGCATTTTGAATTTTATCATCATGATGTTTCTAAGTTTGTACATGTCCCAGGTAACTTAGATTATATCCTCCATTTTGCATCGCCTGCAAGTCCAATTGATTATTTGAAGATGCCTATTCAGACCATGAAAGTTGGTGCTTTGGGAACCCACAATTTATGTGGTTTGGCCAAAGAAAAAGGAGCTCGACTATTAATTGCATCGACCTCCGAGGTATATGGAGATCCTTTGGTTCATCCACAAGTAGAAGACTATTGGGGTAATGTCAATCCAATTGGACCACGTGGCGTTTACGATGAGGCAAAAAGATTCCAAGAAGCTATTACCATGGCATATCATACTTTTCATGGTTTGGAGACTCGCATTATAAGGATTTTTAACACCTATGGCCCTCGAATGAGAGTAGATGATGGACGTGTGATGCCTGCATTTTTCTCGCAAGCAATTAAAGGAGAAGGATTGACCATTTTTGGAGATGGAACGCAAACTAGGTCATTCTGTTATGTAGATGATCTAGTGGAAGGAATATATAGATTGTTGATGAGTGATTATTCTCAACCAGTAAATATTGGAAATCCTCATGAGATTACGATGACTGAATTTGCAGAGGAAGTATTAGCAATGGTAGGAAATCCAAAAGCGACCTTGACCTATCATCCACTTCCAACTGATGATCCAAAAAAACGTCGTCCAGACATTTCTAGAGCAAAAGAAATTTTGGGTTGGGAACCTAAAGTATCACGACAAGAAGGAATGTTAAAGACATACCAATATTTTAAATCTGTAGTTAAAGTAGATGAGTAGTTGTTTCAGCAATAACTGAATGACAAACATTTACTATTTTTTATAAAAGCGCCCAATTACTTATTAATTAATTACAATAACTCTTTGATTATGGCTTTTGAAAAAACAATATTAGTAACTGGAGGAGCAGGATTTATTGGCTCTCATGTAATTCGATTGTTGGTCAATAAATATCCAACTTATCGAATCGTCAATTTAGATTTATTGACCTATGCCGGTAACTTAGAAAATCTAAGTGATGTAGAATCTGCAGATAATTACACTTTTGAAAAGGGAGATATAGTCGATACAGATTTTATCAATTCATTATTTGAAAGATATGATTTTGATGGAGTGATTCATTTGGCTGCAGAGTCTCACGTGGATAGATCGATTGAAGATCCAATGGCTTTTATCAAAACTAATATTTTAGGAACAGTCAATTTACTCAATGCTGCACGAAGTAGTTGGAAGGATTTTAAAGGAAAAAGATTTTATCATGTTTCGACTGACGAAGTTTATGGTTCATTAGGAGAAACAGGATTTTTTACTGAAGATACTCCTTACGATCCTAGATCACCGTACTCTTCAAGTAAAGCGAGTTCAGATCATATTGTAAGAGCTTATTATCATACTTATGGTTTGCCTATTGTGATTTCTAATTGCTCCAATAATTATGGGCCAAATCAATTTCCTGAAAAACTTTTGCCACTTTTTATCAATAACATCAAACAGGAAAAACAACTTCCAGTTTATGGAGATGGGAAGTATACCCGTGATTGGCTGTGGGTGATGGATCATGCAACGGCGATAGATGTGATTTACCACGATGGAAAAAATGGTGAAACTTACAACATCGGTGGAAACAATGAATGGCAAAATATTGATTTAATTCATGTGCTTTGCGAAATTGTTGATGAAGAATTGGGTCGTGAAAAAGGAAGTTCAAAAAAATTAATTCACTTTGTGAAAGATCGACCAGGTCACGATAAGCGATATGCAATTGATGCTACAAAAATTAAAAACGAGCTAGGGTGGGAGCCTTCCATTCAATCTGAAGAAGGTCTTCGATTAACAGTTCAATGGTATTTGAAAAATACAGAATGGCTAAATAATGTTACCTCTGGGAGTTATCAAAAGTATTATGATGAAATGTACGCAGACCGCGTTTAAAGAGTGATGAGCTAGAAGTGATGAGTGATTTCCAAATGCGGAGTTACTCATCACTCATAGCTTATCACTATTTATTTGTTCATTGCTGCAATTCCTGGCAATTCTTTTCCTTCCAGAAATTCCAACATTGCACCTCCTCCAGTAGAAACATAACTTACTTCCTTAGCCAAATCCATTTGATTTACAGCTGCTACCGAATCACCGCCACCAACGAGTGAGAACGCACCTTTTGAGGTTGCTTGGGCTACCGCATTTGCTATAGCCATAGTTCCTTTTGCGAAAGGTTTCATTTCAAAAACTCCCATTGGCCCATTCCATAAAATGGTTTTAGATTTTATAATTACCTCAGCAAATTCTTTTTGTGCTTTTGGTCCGATGTCGAGTCCCATCCAACCTTTTTTAATTCGCATAGAGTACTTTGTTTCTTTCTTTGCTTTTTCTGAAAACGAATCAGCAATCACAGAATCCTTTGGTAAATAAATTTTGACTCCTTTTTCTTTTGCTTTTTCCAAAAGTTGGGTAGCTAAATTTATTTTATCTTCTTCTACTAAAGAGTTTCCTGTAACACCTCCTTTAGCTCGCATAAAAGTGTAAGCCATTCCACCACCAATTATGATGTTGTTAGCTAAGTTCATTAGTTTTTCTAGCAACATAATTTTATCAGAAACTTTTGCTCCACCAACGATTGCAGTTACTGGTCCTTCAGGATTGTTAAGCAAGCGATTAGCATTTTCAATTTCTTTTTCCATTAAGAAACCGAAGGCTTTTGTACCTTTTTTGAAATGTTTGGCGATGACAGCAGTTGAAGCATGTGCTCTATGAGCCGTACCAAATGCATCATTGATATATATATCAGCCAAAGTTGACATAGCTTTGGCTAATTTTGGATCACCTACTGTTTCACCTTTTTCAAAGCGAGTATTTTCCATCAATAAAACTTCTCCAGCTTTTAATGCTTTAGCCATTTTGGTGGCTTCCTTTCCAACAGTCTCTGGGCAAAATTTAACTTTAAGTCGTAATTTTTTATTTAAGTGAGTAACTAGATGTTCCAAAGTGAATTTTTTCACATCAATACTTCCATCCTCATTTAATTTTTTTTGAGGTCTACCAAGGTGAGACATCAAAATTACAGCACCGCCAGATTTTAAAATATGTTTAATAGTTGGAAGGGCAGATTTTATTCGAGTATCATCTGTGATTTTATATTTATCATCTAGAGGAACATTGAAGTCTACTCGAACCAATACTTTTTTGTTTTTGAAATCTAAATTCATTGTCTGTTTTTTTGAATTATTAAATAGGATAGGACAAGTGCGAAAATAAAAAAACACCGTCAAGAATTTACTTAACGGTGTTTTTATTTTTTATCAAAATAGAATTAAGCGGTTACTTTTTTCTTAGTTTTTTTTGCTACTGCTTTTTTTTTAGCAACTGGCTTTTTCTTAGCAGGTGCTTTTTTTGCAGATGACATTTTAGCGATTTTGGTAGTCAAGTCAGCTAATCTAGCAGAGTATCCAGCTTCATTATCATACCAGCTTACCACTTTCAAAAAGTTTCCACCAATAACATTAGTCAATGATGAATCGAAAACGGAAGAGTGTTTATTTCCAATAATATCAGAAGAAACGATTTCATCTTCTGTGTATTCCAAAACACCTTTCATTTTGCCTTTAGCCATTTTTGCAAAAACAGCATTTACTTCTTCAACAGTTGTATCTTTTTCCAAAACAACATTGACTTCAACTAAGGAACCTGTAATTACAGGAACTCTGAAAGCCATCGCAGATAATTTACCTGCTACTTCTGGAATTACTAATCCAGTTGCAACTGCAGCACCAGTTGAAGTTGGTACTATGTTTACTGTTGCAGCACGAGCTCTTCGCAAATCTTTGTGCGGAGAATCTTGGATATTTTGATCTGCTGTGAAGGCGTGAGTAGTATTTACAGAACCATATTTGATCCCCCAGTTATCAACTATAATTTTAGCAACTGGAGATAAACAATTAGTGGTACATGATGCATTTGAGAAGATATTATTATTAATATCTAATGTTTGATCATTTACCCCTAAAACAATAGTTTGAATTCCTTCACCTTTTCCAGGTGCAGAAAGTACTACCTTTTTAGCACCAGCCTCTAAGTGCATACCTGCTTTTGTTTTGTCTGTGAAAATTCCTGTACATTCCAAGACAACATCTACTTTTAATTTTTTCCAAGGAAGAGCTGCTGGGTTTCTTTCTGTCAATGCAGCAATCTTTTTACCATTAATTGTGATGAATTTATCATCAGAACTTACTTTACCTTTAAACATTCCTTGCGCAGAATCATATTTAAATAGGTGTGCTAAGGTATTATTATCAGTTAAGTCGTTGATAGCAACTACTTCAATATCTTTTTTGCCTAATAGGTTTCTAAGAGTTAATCGTCCAATACGACCGAATCCATTAATTGCAATTCTTTTTGTCATTTGAGAAAATATTTTTGATTTAAGTAAATATGTAAAACGTAAAATTTATTAAATAGGTTTATAATTTGTTGAGTAATTAATCAATAAGACTTCTTACTTAGTGTAAAAGTAACAATAATTATTTTATGAAATACAAGTTAGATAAAAAAATCTAAATATTGTTTTGAAAATTAACGAAATGGACGAATAAAAAATGCTTTTTCGGATAGTTTTTTTTTTTTTGAAAAAAAACAAAATAAACTTTGATTTTTAAATAAGTAGAACATATATTTGCATCGCTTTTGGAAGAAAGGCCTTTAATAATTGAAAAAGAATCCGATCGGACAGCGACGAAAATAGGCTGAAAATATATATCAAATGGTTTCATTTTGTATATATTTTTGGCCCCTTCGTCTATCGGTTAGGACGCCAGGTTTTCATCCTGGAAAGAGGGGTTCGATTCCCCTAGGGGCTACTACTAAAAAAGCTAAATCCTTGTACATTAATTTGTGCAAGGATTTTTTTTTGCGGTAAATTGAAAAACTTTCTGTCTTTCATCATTCTTTATTTACAAATCGATAGCCATAGAGCATAAAGAACAAGCTGAGCGTTTTATTTTTAAATTTTAAAAGATTGCTTTGATTTTTAAAATAATAGAATTCAGAAACTCAATCAGAAAAGCAATCCTCTCAGAGAAGTATTCAAGACTACCTTTGGCTTGGATGGATATGTATGCTGAGTTCAACTATGGCTATTTGAAACCACTAGTACCTAAGACTTATGATAAAGATATAATTGTCAAAGAAATACTGCTCAATCTGACGGTAAATATGAATCTGTATATCAAGAGGTTGAATGGCCTTCCTATTTTAAGAGACAGACAAAATTAAAATCAAAGAAGATTAATAATCTGACGATGATGCACCTATGCACTTATACAGACACTTCTTTAGAGTATGGAGTAAGAGTGGGACATACTCTTCTACGAAGCATACGATGAACGTTCCGCCGATGTAGTAAGTGACGATAGATTTTGACAGGTTAAACGTTTGAGGAAAAAGACCATTCCTAATTCCGTAAGTTATTTACGGAATTGTATAAAATATTAATGAAGTTAATCCGTATATTTGTTGTAAGATAATTTATCAAAAGATGCCATCAATTAGTAATACATATCGAATTATCGCCTTAACCATGGCGTTTGTGATGTTTGCTACCACAGTAAATCTCGCTATTGATATGCATTATTGTCAAGGACAATTACAATCTGTAAGTTTTTTTGGAAAAGCTGAAACCTGCCATGATAGGATGGCAACTAAAATGAAAAATTGTCCAAATCATCAAAAGATGATGGAAGAAGCATCTTCAAAGGAAGGGTGTTCCATGAGTAAGAAAGGTTGTTGTGAGAGTAAATCATTTCATATTCAATCTGATTTAGAACAATTAAATTCCTCCTCTGAATTTGTAGTGAGTCAAGAACTTCAGCAATTTATTACTGCATTTGTTGCAGTATTTTTCCAGAATGATTTTATTGAAAAATCATCTCATAATTTTCAACATTACCATCCTCCCATTGTGCTTAAGGACATCCCTGTCCTGAACCAATCTTTTCTTTTATAGCATATACTTTTTTTATACTTGGAAATTCAATGTGAACGTACATTGGACTCTCTATCTGTATTTGGGCTTTTGCAAAAGAGCTTTGATTGCTCTGTTCGAGCATTTAATAAAGAAAAGTAAATGTGTTATGCTAAATAAATTTATCCGATTCTTTCTCGAAAATAAGCTCGTTGCTTATTTGCTTCTCCTTCTATTTGTTGGTTGGGGATTGGTGGTTGCACCATTTGATTTTGGTATCAAAGACTTACCACGTGATCCTGTATCTGTTGATGCCATTCCTGACATTGGTGAAAATCAACAAATCGTTTTTACCAATTGGATGGGGCGTTCTCCTCAGGATATTGAAGACCAGATTTCCTATCCGATGACCACGGCTTTATTGGGTATTCCAGGAGTGAAAAGTATTCGTAGTAATTCCATGTTCGGGTTCTCTACTATCTTTATCATTTTTAATGATGATATAGAATTTTATTGGAGCCGAAGTAGGATTTTAGAAAAATTGAATTCTCTTCCATCCAACACTTTACCCGAAGGAGTGCAACCCACTCTTGGTCCAGATGCAACCGCTTTGGGACAAATTTATTGGTACACCTTGGAAGGACAAGACAAAGAAGGGAATCCAACGGGAGGTTGGGATTTGCATGAGCTTCGAACAATTCAGGATTTTTATGTCCGTTACGGATTGTCTGCTTCGGAAGGTGTAGCAGAAGTTGCTTCGATTGGAGGTTTCGTCAAAGAGTATCAAGTGGATGTTGACCCTGATGCGATGAAAGCAAATAATATTTCCTTGGAGCAAGTCATGAAAGCCATCAAAGGAAGTAATATTGATATCGGAGCGCAGACGATCGAAATTAATTTAGCGGAATATTTTGTTCGTGGATTAGGTTATGTTAAAAATATTGAAGACATCGAAAAAAGTGTCGTCACCGTAAATAATAATGTGCCGATTCGAATTGGTGATGTAGCAAAAGTGAATATTGCACCAGCTACTCGGAGAGGAGTTTTAGACAAGTCAGGAGCAGAAGCAGTTGGTGGAGTGGTCATCGCTCGATACGGTGCAAATCCTTTGGAAGTCATCCAAAATGTAAAAGCAAAGATTGCCGAAATAGAACCAGGGTTAGCTACTAAAACATTGAGAGACGGAACCGTTTCACAAGTCAAGATAGTTCCATTCTATGACCGAACTCAATTGATCAACGAAACGATTGGGACACTAGAAGAAGCCCTCACACTTGAAATACTAATTACTATTATTGTGGTCATCTTGATGTTGCTTAATCTGAAATCATCTTTGCTGGTTTCGAGTACTTTACCCGTCGCGGTATTGATGTGTTTTATTGCCATGAAATATTTTGGCGTGGATGCCAACATCGTTGCCCTTTCAGGAATTGCAATTGCTATCGGGACGATGGTCGATATGGGAATTGTCCTCATCGAAAGTATCGTCAACAGAATTGAGGAAGCTCCGCCTGAAGAAAATCTTTTGGAAACTATTTATGAAGCAACGATTGAAGTCGCTTCGGCAGTTATCACCGCAGTTGCGACTACGATAATTTCTTTTATTCCAGTTTTTACTATGGAAGCATCGGAAGGAAAATTATTTAAGCCCTTGGCATTTACCAAAACGTTTGCTTTGGTGGCTTCTATCATTGTTGCTATTACGATTATCCCTCCCTTGGCACACACTATTTTTTCTTTTAAATCAAAAAAGAAAATCTTCTCTTATGTTGGAAATGGATTGGCATTAATTGCTGGGTTAGTAGTTGCTTATTTTTATAATCAATTTTTGGGAAGCATATTAATGGTCGTAGGTATAGCTGGAATACTTCATCAATTAGTTCAACCTACCTCTTCGGTAGGCAGGCAATTTAGTTCTGATAGAAATGTGAAAATCCTTTCTGTGCTGACAAATATTGTTTACGCTTTGGTAGTTGCATGGCTTTTAGCAACCGTATGGATGCCATTGGGCGTCAACAAAAGTAACCTATCTAATTTCTTTTTCATTGTCGTCGTAGCAGGTGGATTGATTGGTTTTTTCTATCTCATTATTTATTTCTATGAAAATATTCTTAGGTTTTTACTTCGATTTAAAATACTGTTTTTAATAGCAGTCGGCTTTATCGTTTACCAAGGATTTTTGGTTTTTCAAGAAACAGGAGAAGAGTTTATGCCTTCTTTGGATGAAGGTTCATTCTTATTGATGCCTACTTCGATGCCTCACTCTGGGATGCAAGAAAATATTAAGAATCTCCGATTGTTGGATATGGCAGCAACTGCAATTCCCGAAGTAGAAACGGTAGTTGGAAAAGCAGGACGGGTCAATAGCGCACTTGACCCTGCACCAATGTCCATGTACGAAAATATCATTCTCTATAAATCTGAATATAAAACAAATGAAGATGGACATCGTATTCGATATCGATTCACTAATGGAGAATACGAAACAGATGAAAACGGCGAAATGATTCCAGATAAAAATGGAAGATACTTTCGACAATGGAGAGATGAAATTAAAAGCCCAGATGATATTTGGAATGAGATTGTCAACAGTACCAAAATTCCGGGAGTGACTTCTGCGCCAAAATTACAACCTATTGAGACTCGTTTGGTGATGTTACAAACTGGTATGCGGGCACCGATGGGAATCAAAGTTCGTGGAGGAGATTTATCGACTATTGAAGCCTTCGGATTGGAATTGGAAAAATATCTAAAAGATGTAGAAGGGGTAAAAGATGCTGCCGTTTTTGCTGACCGAATAGTTGGGAAACCTTACTTGCTTTTGGACATTGACCGAGACATTATTAGTCGGCATGGATTGACGATTGAGAAAGTGCAGCTATATATTCAGGCAGCAGTAGGAGGAATGAATATGACCACAACGGTAGAAGGACGAGAGCGATATGCTATTCGGATTCGCTATCCAAGAGAGTTACGAAATGACCCTGACGCTTTGAAAAGAATTTATATCCCAGCAGCAAATGGTCAACAAATACCTTTGGGTGATTTGGTAAAAATCCGATATGAGCAAGGTGCACAATCTATCAAAAGTGAAGATGGATTTTTGATTGGGTATGTTTTATTTGATAGAGAAAAAGGATATTCAGAAGTTGAGGTCGTCAACAATGCTCAAAATTATTTACAAGAAATAATTGATAATGGGACATTGGATGTACCCGCAGGAGTGAGTTATCGCTTTGCTGGAAATTACGAACAACAAGTTCGAGCAAGCAAACGACTAAATATAGTAGTGCCGATTGCATTAGTTATCATTTTCCTAATTCTTTATTTTCAGTTTGGTTCAGTCACTATTTCAGCGATGGTATTTACAGGAGTGTTTATCGCTTTTGCAGGTGGCTTTATCATGATTGGACTTTATGATACGAGTTGGTTTTTAAATTTTGATTTTTTTGGAACCAACATGCGAGACCTTTTCCAGATTCGAACGATTAATTTGAGCGTCGCAGTTTGGGTTGGATTCCTTGCCTTGTTTGGAATAGCCACGGATGATGGAGTACTAGTCGCTACCTTCCTTCAAGATAGTTTTAAAAGAAATAAACCAACTACCATTGAAGGAGTTAGAGATGCTGTGGTCGAAGGTGGACTTCGTAGAGTTCGACCTGCGATGATGACTACGGCTACCACAGTTTTAGCACTTATCCCAGTTCTTACCGCAACGGGAAGGGGCGCAGATATTATGTTGCCCATGGCGATTCCTTCCTTCGGAGGAATGACTTTGCAAATAATTACCATGTTTACCGTACCTGTTTTGTTTTCACTTTGGCAAGAGTGGAGCATTAGAATTGATAATCAATTTGGTAAAAATAATAGACATATGAAATTAGGAATTATCACGATTTTGATTTTAGCAATGGGTTCTACAATTACAAATGCACAATCTGTAGATGAATTGTTGGAAATAGCAAAAAATGAAAACACAGAACTTAAAGTTCTTGAAAATCAATACCTCGCAGCAATGGAAAAGATTCCTCAAGTCAGCGAACGACCAGATCCAGAAGTTGGAGTTGGCATTTTTCCTTTGCCTGTCGAAACTCGACTTGGTCCACAAATCTTTAGGGTAGGTGCCACTCAAATGTTTCCTCAGAGAGGTTTACTAAATGGTCAAAAGAATTTAGAACTGGCCAAAGCAAAAGCATTATTTGAACGAATTGGTGCTGCGACATTGGATATTCGTTTTCAAATTGAACAAGCTTATTTTAATTTATATGAATTAGAAAAAAGCCAAGTTATCATCCAGCGGAATATAGCCATTTTAGAGGCGTTAGAACAGTTGGCGTTAGCGAAAGTAGCAAGTGGAAAAACTACTGCTGCTGATGTATTGCGAGTACAACTTAAAACCAAAGAATTACTTCAAGAAATTGAAATTTTAGAAATAGGTAAGAAAAAATATACTATAACAGTCAATCAATTGCTTCAACGAAATTTGGAAACTCCAATCGTTCTTCCTGATAGTTTAGAATTCTCAAATGTGTTGTTATCAAAAGAAGCGCTACTACATAATACCCAAGCTAATCATCCAATGCTTAGGATGTTTGAATTGCAGCAAGAAGTATCTCGTAAAGCTATTGCATTAAATGGTTTGACTGGAAAACCATCTTTTGGAGTTGGCTTAGATTATATTATGGTCAACAAGCGTAAGTTTCTAGTATTCGAAAATAATGGGAGAGATATTATTCAAATAAGAGGTTCAGTAAAAATTCCGCTTTATCGAAAAAAATATGAAGCAAAAGCTCGAGAAGAAAATTTAAAAATAACTGCATTAAATTACCAAAAAACAGATTTACTGAGTCGTTTCTCAGCTGAAATTGCAAAAGCATTTTCAGACCTTGAAACTGCTCGGTTGCGATTGGATTTATACCAAGCACAAATAGAAATCACCCAAGCAGCTATCAATATTTTAGAGGCTAATTACAGCGCAAAGGGAAATAATTTTGACGAATTACTACAATTGGAAAAGGAACTAATTGACTATGATTTAAAAATACTGAAAGCAATTGTGCAAAGTCATCTGGCGAAAAGTAGCATCGAGCGATTTTTTATCCAGTAGACTTTTCAAAAGAAGTGATCAAGAAAAGTAATTTAAAAAAAAAGAAAATTAATGATGAAATCTAATATAAAAACAATTATCACAGCAGTCATTTCGATTGCAATTGGTCTAGGAGCTGGATATTTTATTTTTGGAAATAAAACCAACGTCGTAGTTCCTATTGAAAATCAGCAGCAGTATGAAGGTGAAG
>CAYGRM010000184.1:0-12835 GCA_964352225.1 uncultured Saprospiraceae bacterium
TCAATAATCCTTTATTGATAAAGAAAAGGGTGTTGTTTTATATAATAAGTTTTCTGTATGAGAGAGGTAGCAACGTTAAGTTGTTACCTTCTTTTTTTTGCCGAATGTCTACTAATTCCTTCCACATCTAACATAAGAACGTTACTTTTTCATTTTATTCCATTAAGACTTTGTGTTGAAAAGCGAAAACCTTACTGTAGATCATACATTAAGCCCCATTCAAACTATCAATACTATTATTAAACATCATATTTTATCATTTCTAAAAAATCTTGCGCATGAAAACTCGTTTTCTATTTTGTATTTCGATTCTAATTTCCTTTTCTTTTTTATTTCAAAATTGTAGTGCTGAAAATTCTACCAAAGAAAATTCAGAATTGAAAACTGAAAATCAAACTGAGGAAATTTCTTCCATTTTTGGAAACCAAGAAATCACTCCACCACTAAATTCGGTTGATGTTCCTTTCCTTAATTTTGATGTCACAACTTCAAGTGCACAAACCTTAAATTTAGACAATGGAACTTCCATAGAAATACCTGCAAATGCCTTTGTAGATGCCAATGGAAACGCTGTCAATTCTAGTGTACAAATTAGCTACAGAGAGTTTCACAATGCTGCTCAGATTTTAGCAAGTGGGATTCCAATGAAAGCATCTTTTAATGGACTTGATGGTGATATGCAAACTGCTGGAATGTTTGAGATTAAGGCCTCTGCGAACAATCAGGAAGTCTTTGTAGCCCAAGGAAAAAATATTGGTGTAAATATGGCGAGTAATGTTGATGGTGATAATTATGACTTTTGGGAATTCAATCAAAAGACTGGAGCATGGGAAAATTTAGGGAAATCAACCGCTCAACCAAACATCAAAAAACAAGAAGCCCAAAAAGCTATTGCTAGTCTTTCAAAAATGAAAACTCCTACCCCTCCTGCGAAATTTGACAAAGCAAAACCTATTTTGAATTTTGATTTGAACTTAGATAATTATCCAGAATTGAAATCCATGAAAAATATATTTTGGCAATTCACCGGCAACGGTGAAAATCCAAAAAACAATCCTTGGGTTTTCAAGGAGAAATGGACCTCGGCTGATATTCAAAAAGGTACTCGTGGAAATGAATATATCATGGTACTAAAAAGTGATAAGAAAAATTTCTCCACTACGGTTTGTCCAAGCCAAAAAGGTAAAGAATTTGATGAAGCATTATCTAATTATGAGACAGCATTGCGAGAGTACAAATCCAATGAGACGACTAAAGAAGAGCGGATGAACTTCATGAAACGTCAAACTGATTTTGTCCGAAGTTTCCAGATTCAAAATATGGGAATCTACAATTGTGATGCATTAATTGGCAATCCAGAAGCATTAGCTTTTGAGGCAAAATTTGATTTTGGGTCAGAGGTACCTGCTGCTCATCAAAAAGTAAATGTATACTTGATTACTAACGATGCTCGATCCGTGATCGCTTATCCTTATTCACGCAGAAGAAATTTTGTTTTGGATCCATCCATGGATAATCAATTGATTGCCATTTTACCGAATAATAAATACGCTACTTTTTCTCAAAAAGATTTTGATGCGAATTTAGAGGAAATGAAAAATTCTAACCGCAAAGTTTATACTTTTAAAATGAACGTAGAAACTGAGCCAATTGAAAGTGTGGAGGACTTGACTAAGGCGATGGCTGCTTTGTAAAAAATGACTCATAAGATGTTATTGAGTTATTGGGATTTTCTAAATTTAACTTTAAAGCCTAATAACTCAATAACATCTTATGAGTATTTTTAAATTTTAATCATGCTCTAAACTTGCCATAAAATAAAGCTAAACCATGCGGTACCATCTCATCTTTATTTTTTCCATTTTATCATTTTTTTCTTTTGCGCAATTTGAAGCGAGTAATTTATTACCTGTCAAAATTGAGCAAAAATGGGGATTGATCGATGGAAATGGAAATATCGTGATGGCTCCAAAATACGATCTAATTGGAACCAGATTCGGCAGCCAACAACTTGTCAGTTCTAGATTGGCACCTACCTATGTTACTGTACAACTTGGAAATAAGATTGGATTAATAACCAATCGCGGACAAGAGGTTTTAGCACCACTTTTTGATGAGGTGATCGAATCATTTCCTGATTCGATTTTTACGGTAAAAAATGATGGTCAACTGCTGGTCGTAAATGGTGAAGGCGAAACCATCTTTGATGGAAAATATGAAAAAGTGGTTCCTATTTCAGGAGTTAGAGATTTTTATATTATTCAAGAAAATGGAAAATATGGCTTATTGAAAAAGGGGGAAGGATATATTATTCCTACTAAATATTCTTGGTTACAAATACATCAACTGAGAAAACCTTTCCTAGAATTTAAAACGGAAACTTCTGCCAAAGAAGAAAAATATGGTATTATAGATTTTAATAATCAAATCATTTTACCTGCCGAATTTGATTCAATCAAAATGGTCAATCAAAACTTTTTTTTGACTAAAAAAGATTTTTTTGAACTTCGTGATGGAGAAAATAATATCCTTGTTTCGGAAAAAGATAAATGGTCAGCAGTCAAAATTTTATCTACTTCCTTCCTTTCTTTTTCTAGTAATATTGAGAAAAAAACCAAAATTTATTCCATTAAAAGTAAAGCCTTTATTGAAGTCAAAACAGACTTTGATGAATACGCAAGATTTCGAAGTAATTTTCTTTTGGGAAAAAAAGATGGAAAATTTGGCTTGATTGATACTTTGGGGAATGAGGTAATTCCTCCTAGGTATAATCAAATCATGCACTTGGAAGGTGATACTTTATTTAAAGTGAAAAAATTTCTGTGGGGAGTTTACAATATTAATCAAGGACTGATTGCCACGATTAATTATGATGCTATTGATTTATTTAACGATCAATTCGCGGTAGTCAAAAACCAAAATAAATCTGGCTTAATTAATCGAAAAGGGCAAGAAGTTGCTCCTACTAAGTTTGAGTATTTTCAATTTCAGGATGAATTTGTCAAAGCATTTGTTGGAACAAAAATGCATTATTTTCAAGCAGACTCTCTGGATCAATTGGAGTTGATAGAGATTTATCCTGAAGTCTATACCCTCCGGATAGGTTATGGGGAACAGATGGATGGCATGCCTAATATTACCAGTTTTAATAGCCCACCAACTCGGAGAAGACAAACTAATCAAGGACGTGGAAAAAAGAAAAAACCAGACTACAGCTTGATTGATCAAAGCGATGTGGAGTGGTTTGCCGATTGGGGACTTTGGGGATTAAGAAGAAAAAGTACGCAAGAGGTTTTGATCAAACCACAATATGAGTCTACCAAGAAATTGCCTTTTACAGATTTGACGATAGTGTATAATTATGATAAAAAAATAGAAGAAAATGAAATTATAAAATTGGTATCTATCCGTCCTAAAGCGGGTGCCTACGGGATTGCATTTTATAGTCATCAGAAAGAAAAATTTGTGACTGACTTTGAATATTTAGGCGTTAACCTTGAGGACTTTTTTTATGATTTGCCACTTGCTCGTGTTCTGGATAAAAATGGAGATTTCCAACTTATCAACCAAAAAGGAAAAATTCAACGAAGTAAAAAGACCTATAATTATATTGGGGATTTTTATGAAGGAAAAGCACGGATTTGTTTAGGAGGTGTTCCGAATAAAATAAAAAGTGGAGAAGACAAAGGGTATAAAATTAATACCACTACAGCCTTTCAATATAATTATCAAATTCGATTTAATCGGTTCAATACATTACCAACTAGTGATTTATTTATCATAGGTGGAAGCTGGGGATTTATCGATACACTTGGCAAGGTAGTTATTCCGCCAACTTATGAATATGTCCGTGACTTTGAAAATAAATCCGCCATTTGTAAAAATGAGGAATATTGGGGAGCAGTAGATAAAAAAAATAAACCTGTATTAGATTTCATTTATCGAAGTATTGAGTGGGAGGATAATTATATGAAAGTTGGTGTAAAAAATAAACGGCCTGTTTTTTATAATTCGCTTGGTCAATCGGTAGTGGATTGGGGATATGATAAGTTTAAGGAATTTTCAGAAGGATTTTGTGCAGTCAGTCAAAAGGGGAAATGGGGATTAGTCAATGAAAAAGGGGAAGAAGTTATCCCATGTAAATATAATGTTATCAATTCTTTTAGTGAAGGTTGGGCAGCTGTTCAAGATGAGCTGGGATGGTATTTTATTGATTCTACTTTAGAAATAAAATTAGATCTGAGAGAGACGGAATACTTATCGGTTGGAAATTTTACTGAAGGATTATGTTGGTATAAAATCAAGAGGAATAATAAATTCTATTACGGATTTATGAATAAGGCTGGAGAAACAATGATTAATTCTATTTATACAAAAGCATTTGATTTTCAGCAAGGTAGAGCTAGAGTTGTAAAAAATAGAAAAACTGGGCTAATTGACAAAACTGGTAATTTCATCATGCCAGCTAAAAAATATGACTTAGTTTTTCCTTTTGAAGAAAATGGTATTGCTCAAGTTAGAGTAAATAATATGGGGGACTTTGGGCTGATCAATCGCGAAGGTCAAACCTTGACTTCCTGCATTTATTCCAAAATTTTTCCATTCAAAAATGGTTATGCAAAAGTGGTTACACCCAAGGGAATTGGTTTTGTCGATACGCTTGGCAACGAAGTCATTCCTCCTCAATATCGTGCTGTGGGAGAATTATCAGAAGGGCTGGTGGCTGTTCAACATGGTTTTTCTTACATGTGGCAATACATTAATATGGAAAATAAAATTGCCTTCAAAGGAAAATTTTCTAGAGCTGAACCTTTTAAAAACGGAAAAGCGATTGTCACCCTGCGTCGTTCGGAGAATAGTACAAACCTAGTGATTGATAAAAATGGCCAAGAAGTGGAGTTGAAAGAAAATGGGATGGTGCTTCATTTTGCAGAAAACAAATATGGTTTTAGACGATTTATCAGAGATAATAATGGAAATGTACAAAACACCTATTGTTACTATACTGATTCTCTCGGTCAACATCTTTTTGATCGAAAACGATTCAATGATATTGAACCATTTAAAAATAATATTGGTCTAGCTCAACTACCTGATCAAAAATGGGGAACCTTAACTCAAAGAGGATATCAAATTATCCCGCATAAATTTCATCGAATATTTCCCTTGCAAAACAATATGTTCTCAGCCATTGCAGCAGAACTTTTTGGTCTGTATGATGAGGATGGAAATATGATTTTGGAACCAGTATATGATTATATCAAACTGGAGCAAAGGCAAGATATCTTTAGAGTGGAGCAAGGAAGTAAGATTGGTTACTTTGCGAATGATGCGGTGTGGTTGTGGCAAATACAAGACTGATTTTTTTGCTACAGATTTGACTGATTATTCTGACTTCCGATTTTTGATCTGTTGTTTTCCCAAATAAATAATCATAAGGATCATAAAAATCAGTCAAATCTGCGGCAAGAAGATTACCAAAATCCACCTTCATTAAACATTCTCCAGATCTGATCATCCTTGGGTGGATCAGCTATAATTTTAACAGGTTCATTTTTTACGGGATGAATAAATTCTAGACTTCGACTATGCAAATTAATATTTCCTTTCCATTGCATTCTCGGAAAACCATATTTAACATCTCCTACAATTATGCATCCCATACTTGCTAATTGAACGCGTATCTGATGAGGTCTTCCGGTCAATGGATCCACCTCAATCAAATGATTGCCACTCACCTCTCCTATCATTTTATAATCTAGCTCGGCTAGTTTTGCATCAGGATTTCTTCGGCTGGGTTTGTCGAAAGCCTTAGCCATATTTTTTGCATTATCCTTTATTAAGTAATGCTTTAAATGTCCTTCTAGGGGTTGAGGTCTTTTTTTAGAAATAGCCCAATATGTTTTTTTCACTTCTCTGCTTGCAAATAATTTTGGCATTCGAGACAAAGCTTTTGAGGTTCTTGCAAAGACAATTGCACCGCTTACAGGCCTATCTAATCGATGAACCACACCTAGGAAAACATCTCCTGGTTTTCCATATCTCATTTTAATATATTGCTTAACGTAATCCACCAACGGAGTATCTCCCGAGGCATCTCCGTGAACCAACATCCGTGCAGGTTTATTTACCGCAATCAAATGATTGTCTTCATAAATAACTTGTAATCCTTTAATATCTAATGCCATCTTAAATTTTATTTTATCAGTAATCTGAAACTCACAATAGATTATTTCTGACCGAAAAACTGATTTATTCATTTTCTAAAAATCATGCAAAAATAGGTGTAATAACCGTAAAAAAACATTTTTTTACTCGCTCTCTTATTTTTTTCAAATTAAATTAAAAATTAATGCATTAAAATAGTTCATATATGACTTTTGGCACAAATATTGCAATATCTTTTAATGTGTAAGTTTTGGTTAAAGAATTGTAAGATTCGTTTCAGCCCGTAAGAGATTACGGGCTATTTTTTTGCCCATTACTGAAAAAACCAAAAGAAATGGAATCAAAAAGACCTTAAAAGTAGCACTTAAGATCTTTTTGATTTTGAGATAGATAATCATCTAATCTTTGTTGATTATCATTGCTAAAAGAACTTACTAAACTTTCCGCATTTTTTATTTTTCCATTCCTTCATTTCCACTATATTTGCACGTTTTATAATTTTCATCAAAACTTTATTAACCAAAATAAAAATCAACCAATCATGATTATTGGAGTACCAAAGGAGATTAAAAATAACGAAAACAGAGTCGCACTTACCCCTGCAGGAGCGCTAGAGTTTACCAAACGAGGACATACCGTATATATTCAATCTACGGCAGGTTTGGGAAGTGGATTTTCTGACCAAGATTATATAAATGCTGGAGCTAAAATCAAAAAAACAATTGAGGAAACTTATGATGTAGCTGAAATGATCATGAAGGTTAAAGAGCCAATCAAGTCTGAATACAAATTAATCAAAGAAGATCAATTAGTATTCACTTATTTTCACTTTGCTTCTCACAAACCATTAACAACTGCAATGATCAAAAGTAAAGCAGTTTGTCTTGCATATGAAACAGTTGAATTATCAGATCGATCTCTACCTTTGTTGGTTCCGATGTCAGAGGTAGCTGGCCGAATGGCAATCCAGCAGGGAGCTAAATATTTGGAAAAACCTGCTAAAGGAAGAGGAGTATTGTTAGGTGGTGTTCCAGGTGTACCTCCTGGGAAGGTATTAGTACTCGGAGGAGGAATTGTTGGAACTCAAGCTGCTAAAATGGCTGCTGGTTTGGGAGCAAGTGTAACCATATTAGATATAAACTTATCTCGATTAAGATATTTGAATGATGTTATGCCTGCCAATGTAATTACCATGTATTCGAATGAATATAATATCCGTAATTTAATCCAAACACATGATCTAATTGTAGGTGCAGTATTAATTCCAGGAGCGAAAGCACCTAACTTAATTACTCGTGATATGTTGAAATTAATGCGGCCAGGAACTGTTTTGGTTGATGTTGCAGTTGATCAAGGAGGATGTATGGAAACAACTAAACCAACTACCCATGAAAAACCAACTTTCATCATTGATGATGTGGTTCACTATTCAGTAGCAAATATGCCTGGAGCAGTTCCTTATACTTCTACTGTTGCATTGACCAATGCTACTTTACCATATGCTGTTCAATTAGCTCAAAAAGGTTGGAAACAAGCATGTAATGAAAATCATAGCTTGAAATTAGGACTGAATGTGATCAAAGGAAAAGTAGTCTACGAAGGAGTAGCAGAAGCATTTGGTTTAAAATTGCATGATGTGGAAGAATTTTTGAAATAGGATTTTTTCTATAGATTTTATTTACAAAAGCAAAAAGGTGTTGACAATAATATTGTCAACACCTTTTGTAATTGTATTGTTATATTCTTTTTTATTTATACTGTGCATTTAAAATAGTCGATCTCACCCATTCATTTGGAATCATATCAATTGTTAGATTGATTCTTTCCGTTTTTCCATGATTGTTTATTTTATGTGGATCAGTTAACCGAAGATACCAGCATTCTCCAAGCTGCATGGGAACTATTTTTCCATTCAAAAAGAACTCTACAAAATCATTGGTAATAATCGGAATGGTCAGTCTGATCACAGACTTTTCTACTTCTAAGCCTAAGGTTGGATCAGTATGCTCTTTAACTACTGCTCCTGGAGCTAGTCTTAATAACCTGACTAAATTTACTTTAGTATGCTCTCGAAAAAAATCAATCACACTCAGGATATAAGGACACTTTTTCAGAACGGAGGTATCCATCCAATCTGTCCAAGAACCATCTGCAAAATCCACAGCAGGGGGCGGAAAAGGTAAAGAGGTATCTACCAAATGAGCAGGAGATCGAAGTGGTAGGGAATCATAATAAATGAAACTTCCTAGATTAAGTGCTTTGATCTCGGCTGCCATTTTTTTTTCATCAAAAGTAAAAGGTAATTTTACTCGATCATAGATCATATCAGCAGGTGTACTTAATTGAGACATATTTTCATTGGAATTTAAGATTGTTAAATGTCAAGTAAAATAGTAAATTAATTAATTTTTTATTATATAAAATCTTATATTAATTTCAAAAAAGATCAACGAATAGGAGTTTAAATTATGTCTTTTAAACTCAGCAAATATTCTTTGATTTTATCACCACCACCTTTTGCAAATATCTTGTTATAAAATAAAACTATCGAATCAAAGTTACATTTCCTTTCATCAAATATTCTTCACCACCAAAACATTTTAACTCTACATAATATCCAAAAACATCTGGAGGAACTATTTTTCCATTAACTTTTCCATCCCATCCTTCGCTTAAGTTTTTGGTTTCAAAAACCTTTTCCCCCCATCGATTAAAAATAACAAAGTTTACTTCTTCAATAGAATTTCCACGAACAAAAAGTTTATCATTCACTCCGTCATCATTTGGGGTAAATGCTTTAGGTACAAAAACATAAGGCTCTTCACATCTTGATTGTTCGAAAACAAAAATCGTGATGCTATCTTTATACATACATCCAAAAGAGGGATCTTCAACTTCCACATAATATGTCGTGGTTATTTGAGGAGTCACATTTGGATTAGAAACTTCACACCCCTCAATAGTTTCGTCGCAAGGAGTCCAATTATATATCCAATCTGAATTTTCGGTTATATTTAGTTGTACTAATTCTCCTCCATTGATTGAATCGAAATTGGAGGTCAACTCAATTATTGTTTCCAAATCTAGCACATTAATTTGGATGGTATCTTCATATGTACAACCAAATTGGTTCTCAATTAACAAGGAATATTCCGTGGTTTCGAGTGGACTAAAAACGGGAGTCGAAGTATTATTATCTATAATAATTCCTTCCTGTGGCATCCAAGTATATTCTAGATCAGCTATCGGACTTAAAGGCCCTAAGTTAACTTCTACTTGTAGGGAGTCACCATAACACAAAGTAACCTCTTCTGTTAAGTCTGCTAAAATTGCATAGCTCGTAATTTCTATGCTATCACTTAAGGTACATCCAGCATCATCACTTACCTGCACATAATAGATGGCATTATTAATTGGCGAAGCTGTAAAAACAGATTGTTCACCCAATACATTTTGGAAGTCAGCTTGATCAGACCAAATGTAATTTAAAGCATTGTTACTAACCGCAAATAAGTCTAATGACAAATCGCAAATAATTGTATCCGATGGATAATTCCAATCTAAATCTATCGGTTGAGTTGGAATCACAACATTAACTTTTCTCACCTCATTACAGGTAACATTATTTGGACTGGTAATAGTTACAAAGTACTCAGTTGATGCTAAAGGAGTAGCCAATGGATTATAAAAATTGGCTGAATCCAAACTAGCACTTGGACTCCAATTATAAAATAAATCCGGGTTTCCATCTGGATTCAAATAAACGGACTCTAGATCACAAAGCTTAATGGTATCTTGAAGTGTTTCAATTTCGATAATATCAATAATTACTGTATTAGTAATGGAATCGATACAACCATCATCAGAAGTGACAATCAGTTGCACATCAACCGTATCAGCAGCTGGAAAATTAAAAGTAGGATTTTGATCCATAGCTGAAAAACCATTATCAATCGTCCAATTCCAATCAGAAATATTTCCAGAATATGAAGATGTATCAGAAAACTCAATAACCGCACTATCAGAGCAAATAACCAATTCCCATTCAAAACCAGCAGTCAATGGATTAGTGGGAACATTAAACGATACTGATCTTTCTTCGACACAACCATTTCCAACATTCGTAATAGAAACATTATAAACTACTGAGGAATCTGGATCTGCAAAAGGATTCGCACTTAAGGTATCACCAGCAAGTCCAGTTCCTGGCGACCAATGATAAGCATAATTCGGATTACTGTCAGGATTTAAAAAGACTCCATTTCCATTGCACGAAGCAACGGCTGATGGAATACTTACATCATCCATGATACTAATGTCAAATTCATTATTGAGCGTATCCATGCAACCATGAGCTGTAGTAATAATCAATTGAACATTAACTGGCATTCCTGAGTAAAAAGTAAATATTGGATTTTGTTCATCAGAAACTTGAGAGTTAACCAACCAATCCCAAGCAATAATATTTCCAGAGAAAACAGACTGATCATTTAATTGTAAAACCGCGCTATCAATACAATTTAAATACTCCACCTCAAAATCTGCTTGAAGAGGAATATCTGGAACTAAAATCTCAACAGTACGAGTAAGCGTACAATTTCCATTAGTAACAGTTACTGAGTAATTGGTAGTCTGAGTCAAATTTGACACATAAGGACTCGCAATATTAGTCCCGCTTAATCCAGCGGATGGAGCCCAGATATAATCGTAATCTGGATTTCCTCCAGGATTCAAAGTTATCCCTCCGGTAGAGCAATAAATAATTGAACCTGGCACATTGATGTCAATTAAATTAACTTCTATTTCTTCACTTGAAGTAGCTGTACATCCATTCTCTGTTGTTACGGTCAATTCAGCAATAATCGTTTCACTTTCATTTAACGTAATGACTGGATTTTGCAAATCAGAAATAACCGTATTATTTCCAGTAAAAGTCCAGTCCCAATTTGTAATTGTATTGTTAGAATTAACGGTCGTATCAGTAAATTCAATAACTGCATTGTCCGTGCAATCATCAAATACAAAAGTAAAACCCGGTTCTAACGGTTCATCCGGAACAATTACTTCAACTGTACGAGTTATCTCACACGGCCCATCTGACACGGTAACTGAATAAATTGTTGTACTAGATGGATTGGCAAATGGATTAGGTGCATTGACATTATCCAATCCTGTTCCGGGCGACCATTGATAATCATAGGAAATATTTCCTCCAGGGTTTAAGGATACTCCAGAGGCGTTACAGTCTACAATTGTATCTTGAATATTAATATCAATTAGGTTAATGTCAATTGATTGAGTAGTGCTTCCTACACATCCATTATTAGTGATAACTTCTAACACAACCACTAAGTTTTGACTTTCATCAATAGTGATACTTGGACTTGAAATATTAGAAGAGTCTCCATTACTAAATTGCCAATTCCAAGTAATTATCTGCCCCGGTGCAAAAGTAGATTGATCTTCAAAATCAATAACCGCAACATCAGTACAATCATCAATTAAAAATGAAAAGTCAGGATCAAGTGGCGTAGTTGGAACGACCACTTCTATGGTTTGAATAACTTCGCAAGCTCCATCACTAACCTCAACGGTATAAGTCGTAGTACTCAATGGAAAGGCAAAAGGGCTAGCAACATCATCGTTGGTCAATCCAGCACTTGGTGACCAGCTATAAGTATGATTTGGATTACCACCTGGGTTTAGTTGAATGGGGTTTCCATCGCATAAAACTACTTGACTTGGAATATCTACTTCCAATAAGTTCACTTCAATCACCTCTGAAAATGAACCATCACAACCATCTTCTGTCACAACCTCCAAGGTAACTTCAAGTATTATATTTCCATCAATGATTATGGTTGGATTCTCTAAGTTAGAAGTTGTTCCATTACTGAATATCCAATTCCACTCTACTACATTTCCAAGTGAATATTGAGTTTCATCATAAAATTGGATTACCGCTTCATCTATACAGTCGCTCACATTGTATGAAAAATCAGCCATCAGAGGTATCTCGGGAACCAAAACCGTTACACATGCTTCTTCTACACAACTTCCATTCGTAACGGTAACACAATATTCAGTTGTCTCAATTGGGTTCGCAATCGGATTCGCAATTGCTGCATTATTTAAAGTAGCAGCAGGAGACCAAGAATAGGTATAATTTGGATTTCCTCCCGGATTTAAATTTACTGGTACTCCGCTACATTTTATTATTTCATTTTGAGGTAAATTAAAAGAAAATGATTCGACTTCAATAGTATCAACAAAAATATCTGTACAGCCTTCCACCGTTTGAACTTGGTATTGGATTATCAAACTAGTTCCTGCCTGAACGATAATTGAGGTATTTGGATTATTAGAAAATTGTCCATTGGAAAATGAATAGAACCAATTATTGATATTTCCGGCAGGAGTTGAATTATCTGTAAAAGAAATTGTTATATCATCATTGTCGCAATCAATTACTTCATAATTAAAGTTGGCTATAACTGGCTCATCAGGCACAATTACGTTGACCGTTTTTTCTACTTTACAGTCATTATTATTTGGGTCAGAAATAAATACCGTATAAGTTGTGGAAAGAGGCGGGCTGGCAACTGGCGAAACTGCAAATTCATCATCTAGAAAAGTAGAAGGTGACCATTCATAAGTTAAATTAGGA
>CAYGRM010000185.1:0-431 GCA_964352225.1 uncultured Saprospiraceae bacterium
AAAATAGACATTATTCTAAATGAGTTTTTTGCTTCATAACTCATTGACTATCAATTACCTTTTTTACTTAAAAAGTGATTTAGAATAATGTCTAAATAGAAGAAAATCAGTTTACTTTTACGGACTTATTTAAGATTAGATTCAGTTTTTGATATGCTTTATTTCAAAAAGAGCCATCTAAGAAATTCCTAGATAGCTCTTTTTATAAGAATTAAAATCTTACTCTTTCTTCTTTTCAAGGTCTTTAAAAATCTCCTCTATTTTTTTTCCAATCTCTTCAGCATTTCCGCTTAAACCTTTTAATTTCTCCCGCATCTCTGGATCATTAGAAATCTCTTCTAACTTTTCCTTCCATTCTGCTCCATGTTCTTTCAATATTTTTTCGAGATCGTTTGCTTCGATTTTCACATCTTTAAGTATGTCTTTAAACT
>CAYGRM010000185.1:441-12831 GCA_964352225.1 uncultured Saprospiraceae bacterium
TTGGCAATCTCTTTGGCTTTTTCTTGAAAGAGGTCAATCAATTCTTTGGTGGAGTCAGCTGCTTTGTCAATTTTTTCATTCTTCTCTTCTGGTGTTCCTTCGCATCCAAAAAAAGAAAAAATAGCTAGGCAAAATAAAAATACTAGATTTTGTAATTTCATTGTTAGATGTTTATAGTCTAAGATTTTGTAAAAATATAAAACTTAAATTATATATCTTATTTTCTAACAGAGCTATTCATCATATTTTTCAAGTTGTATTCTAGCACTATTCAAAATATCAATTTATTGACGGATTCTACTCCCTCTGCTTTCATGATCCTTCTCTCTAGAGATAAATAAACAAAGAAATCTAACACAACACATATTGTTATAAATTATACATTAAATCAATTAAAATTTTACTATTTATTTTCTTTTACTTATAAAATTTTACATATCTTCAATTGATTAGAATATAAAATTTTATTTTATTGATCAAATTTCCCAATTTGTCTTACCGCATAAAACCATTTCATAAAAAAAAAACAAAACATTAAATCATTACTATTTCAAATTATCATCCAATTAGAATGCAAATAATTTAATAGCATTCTTAGCTCCTAGCATCTTTAAAAAAATAATTGATCCACTTTACCTAAGCCGTGAAGTAGGACAGATATTATATTGCCAAATCAATTTTTTAACTAAGCCTTAAAAAAAATAAGGCGAACAAACTCTTACAACATGAAAAAAATTTTACTACTTCTTTTATTTTTTACACTACTCTATCTTCCAAATCAAAGTTTTGCTCAACCTGCAAATGATTTGTGTGCAGGAGCAATCCCCATAACTCCTTCCGCAGAAGGAACAGGATGTGGAGTAGTTACGTTTACATTGCCATTTACTAGTGATGGTACCACAGATAGTGGCGTTCCTACAGTTTGTTCAACTCCTGGTTTAGACCATTGGTTTACTTGGACTGCCACTTCTCCAGGGTTAACGTTTTCCTCTCAAAGTCCAGGTAATCCAGGGATTGCTGTTTTTGCCAATTGCGCAGATGCTGCTGCGGGGAGTGATATTGCATGCGTTGGTACATTTTCAAATGGCACACTATTAGGATGGACTATTGGTGATAATTTAATTATCCAGATTTATGATTTTAGTGGTTCATTCTCTGATGTTGCTTTTTGTCTTGAAGAATTTACTCCATCACCACCTCCCGCTAATAATGATTGCGCCAATGCCCAACCTGTAGGAGTAAATCCAGATTTAAGTTGTACTACTACTGTTGCAGGTACTATTGAGAGTGCAACAGCTTCTGGTGAAGATGAATCTACTTGTAGTGGAACAGAAGATGATGATGTTTGGTTTTCTTTTGTTGCGACTGCTACTTCTCACACTATTAGTCTAATTAATATTGCCAATGGTACTACAGATTTATATCATTCTGTCTGGTCTGGGACTTGTGGGTCTTTGACTAATATCCTTTGTAGTGATCCTAATACTAGTACCGCAAATGGATTAACCATCGGTACTACTTATTTACTGAGAGTTTATTCTTGGACTGCTACCACAGGTCAAACTACAGATTTCGATGTTTGTATTGGTACTCTTCCTGCTCCTCCTGTTAATAACGCTTGTGGTGGAGCCATAACTATAACAAATGGAAGTTCAGTCACAGAAAATACTTCATCTGCAACAAATATTGAAGCACTTACCGCTTGTTCAGGTGGTGGTGGTGGTGGTGATTGTAATGCAGGAGGTACAGGGACTATAAACTTTGGTCTTGGGGTTTGGTATAAATATACTTCTACTGGAGCTGAGGCAATAACAGCTTCCACAGATAATCCAGGAACTACTTTCGATACAGAGATACAAGTTTTTACTGGAGCTTGCGGAGGTTTAGTATGTGTTGGAGGAGATGATGATGGAGGCTCTGTTAACTTAGGTTCTTCTTCCATTTTTTGTTGGGAATCAACTGCAAGTTTCGCCGCTGTAGATTATTATATTTATGTTGATGGTCATAGTACCGCTACTGGTGCATTTCAGTTAACATTGGACGCAGTAGTCCCACTTCCAGTAACTTTGACTTCTTTCTCAGGTGAAGCAATGGATAGAACTAATATGCTAAAATGGGAAACAGCTACTGAAGAAAATACCCAATCGCATATCATCCAAAGATCACGTGATGGAAATTCTAATTGGGAAGAAATAGGACGAGTTGACGCAGCTGGAAATTCCACTATCACTAATCAATATGTATTAGAAGATACTAAGCCATTAGATTTTGGATACTATAGATTGATGTCTTTGGATTTTGATGGATATTATGATTACTCTGATATTATCTCTATCAAAAGAGAGGTGAAGGCAGATGAAGTTCATATTTACCCTTCTCCAGTTACGAAGAATTTAACGGTTGAAATTGGCGTTGGTGTTTCTTCTGATTATGAAATTTCTATCGTGAATATAATGGGTCAAATTGTGGATTACCAAAGTCATGATTTCAATGAAGGGAATCAAAGAATCGAAATGAATGTGGATCACTTAGCTAATGGTGTTTATCATTTGGTGGTGGAAAGTAAGACTGGAAAGCAGATGAAGAAATTTGTGAAGCAGTAATTAAAGAATAAATAATCATCAAGGATTTAAGAGTGGTAGGGAATATTTCTTGCCACTCTTTTTTTTAGCAATTTAAATCATTTTTATTTGGCGAAAACAATATTTTTGTTAACTTTAATTATTCAGGTAACCAAAATAAAAAAATAAAATTATGTTAAATCAAGAAGTACGCAAAATCATGAGATCAGACCCTATCGTTGCTCATCCGCATGATACTGTGGTCAATATTTCTAATCTTATGGTCAAAGAAAAAATTCAACAAATCCCAGTTGTTGACGAGGAGAATAAGTTAGTTGGAATGATTACATCGTATGATTTATGGAAAAATTCGATTAATCATAATTCCAGTCAAACTCAATTAGTTAGAGATGTGATGAGTACCAATGTGCTTGTTATTGAGCCAAAAGACAAGGTGGGAACTGCTGCCGAATTATTTATTGATCGCCGATTTAAAACTTTACCCGTAGTCAATCTTGATAATAAATTAAAAGGAGTGATTACCGCTTTTGATGTAATTAAACACGTAATGAATAATGAATATCCGCAACCGATTTTATACAAAGAAATTTTAGAGGAAGGGGCTAAAGTAAAAGAAGTTTAAAAAAATAATTGATAAATTAAGAAACGGCTGCTAGCATAATTTGTGCTAACAGCCGTTTCTGATTTACAACTCAAATCTAAGTACAAAATTTGGCGTAAATCCTAATTCTAACTGATCAGTATATTCTAAACTAGGCATAATATTCGGGCGAATATCCATAAAAAAACCACGATTAAATATATTGGTTTGATTGTAAATATTGAATAGAGATACACCAATTCTACCAGTCCATTTTTCAGGATTTTTTGGATAAAATTTATATAAAATCGAAGCATCTAATTGATGTCGAGCAGGTAACCTTTCCCCGTTATATTCATTCACCACCGGCCTAATACTTTCACGTGGTACCATCATACCTTGGTTAATTTGAATCATATAATTCTCCTTCAAGGAATAAGGTGTTCCTGATGCAATTTTCCAACCTAATGAAAATTCAAAATTATGGTAAGTCAACAAATTGACCCAATGAAAATTATGAGGCTGATCATTGGCTGCACTAAATTTAGTATCAAAAAAAGTATTGAATTGATAATTCACCTTGCTATATGAATAACTTAACCAACTTGAATAGTTACCCCATCTTTTTTTCACCAAAATATCTAAACCTCTGATTTTTGCATTCCCAAGATGAAACCTTCCCGTTAACTCCTCATCAAAGCCAGTCGCTAAGGAAGTTAATCCGTTGATATTTTTCACATAAGTTTGCACATCAATTAACCAATCTTTTCGATTGAAAACCATCCCTATTTGAAATTGGGTAGCATCTAAAATTGGTACCTCTTTTTCTCCTGCTAAAACCCAAACTGGTGTCTCAATGCTCGCTCGGTCTCCTTCAATTTGTTCGACTTGACTTAAAAATTGATAATACTTTCCGGTATTAAAATTAAATCCTACATGATCATTCAACCTATACCAAACTTTTAACCGAGGTTCTAAATAACCTTGATTTTCGCTTTCCAAAAAACTACCTCTCAATCCTACATCAACGCCTAATTTTCTTTCCTTAAAAGTATTAAAGGAAACATATCCAATATGCAAATTGGATTGATATTTTTTGACTTGATTGACCTGTTGGTTTTCTTGGTTTTGCTTAGTGACTTGAAACCCAACATCATAATCAATAAATTGATATCCAAATTTCAATTCATGTTCTTTCTTAGTTTTGTACAAATTAGCAAAATGTATTTGTTGCTCATTGATCATACTTTTCTTAATACCAAATTTGTCTTTTGGGCCTGCATTAAGACTCTCTAAACTATAATCATAATCGTAGTGATAATCTGAAATTAAAGCAGTTAACTTGGATGAAAATCGAGAATTCCAACTTCGATCCCAAACCAAACTTAGCCCACTATTTTCTAGAATTAAACTATCGGTTTGAATTTGATTTCTTAAGTTATTATTTAGAACTGATTGAAAATTATTTTCACCATAAAAACCTGCGAATGAAATTTTATCTTTTTTTGTAATTTGAAAAGACGCTTTTACATTACTATCAAAAAAATAAAACTCATCATCAATATCAATTTCTTCCGGGAGTTGTTTATTATTTGGCGTTTGAAATAAAATACCTCGATGAACTCTTTGAGAAAAGTTTTCGAAAGTAGGTGATCGCCAAATTTCAGAAATAGATCGTCTCACCGAAAAAATCAGAGAAGCTCTATTTTCAAAAAAAGAAAATTTGCCATTAGCAAATGAATTTAAAAAATTTGAACCGATCCCAAGTTCAGATTTTCCACCTGAAAGTTCATCTGTTTTCAAATCAATCACTCCTGAAATTCGACCTCCATATTCTGAATTAAATCCACCTCGATATATATTCGCTCGATCAATAATGTAGGGATTAAAAGCAGATAGATTTCCAAAATAATGAGCTGAATGATAAATTGGAATATCTTCCCAAAGAATCAAATTCTGGTCGGCTGTCCCACCGCGAATATTAATACTAGAGGCGGATCCACCGGGAGAAGAAATTCCAGGTAAAAACTGAATTGTTCGAAGTACATCTGGTTCTGCTTGACCTGGCAAAACCTTGACTTTACTAGGTTGTAGCTGAGTAAATAAACCATTATTTTGCAGACTGACTCCATCTGTCAGATAATCAGTTACCACAATTAAATCATCAGAAAACTTAAAATATTTTAGAAAAATGGAGCTACAGGGATTTGTGCTTAGTTGCTTGGGATGAACCTTTACTTCTTGATATCCAACATAACTTATGATGAGCGTATCCCGATCTTGATAATCTGCATAAAACTTAAAAGTACCATCTTTAGCAGAGGTGGTTCCTTCTTGATTTTTTTGAAAATAAATATTGGCAAAAGGTAAAGGTTCTTTGGAAAAATCATCTAGAATTTTTCCACAAATCAATTTCAAGTTTACTTTATTTGGATTGGTCGAAATGGTAGAGTCATTTGCCTCAATCTTCTTTTTTAAAATAATAAAATTGCCTTGGACAATTTCAAATTCTAAAGCTGTTGGTTTTAAAATAGAGGTAAGAAAAAAATCTATTTCTGATTTTTGAGTGGGAGGATGGATAATAATATTTTTAACATCATCAACTTTATAAGAAAAAAGAAGACCATAATCTGACTCAAGAATTTGAATAACTTGCTCTAAAGAAGCTTCCTCTTGATTAATCTCAACTATGATTTGTTGAGAAAAAAGAGTTAAAGAAAAGAAAGAAAATAGAATTGTAAATATATTGTTATAAATATTCAAATTCAGTATTTATTTTTTTAAAATGATGATCCCTTTATTTAATTTTTCAGGAGAAATCCCCAGCGGAGTTAAAATAGTTTTTAAGGCCAAATCTAAATCTCCTTTTTTAAAACTAGTAGAAACTTGAACGTCGGAATCAATATTACCAGCATCGATCTTCACCTTGAATTGTCTTTCCACTTCTTCCAAAACTATAGCCAAAGAGACATTTTTAAAACTAAAAATCCCATTGACCCAACTAGCCTTTTCTGAAGCAGGGACTTGCCATTTTTCAATGTTACCTTCTTCCGTAAATCTTAACGCATCATTCGCAATCAACTCTCCAAGAACATTACCTTTAGTATCCTCAACTAAAACTTTTCCACTTTGGCAATTTACCTCCAAGGTATTATTCCGAGAACGTACATTAAATTTTGTTCCTAAAACCGTCACCGATCCTTTGGGAGTATTTACAGAAAAATTAGAACCTTTTTTTACCTCAAAAAAAGCTTCACCTACTAAATCTAAGGTACGTGAAGTCTTCCAAATTTCTTTATCATAAGTCAATTCACTCTCTGCATTCAAAACAAAGGTAGAACCATCAGGCAAGGTTGCTTCTACCCTTTCACCTGCAGCTAAGTTATATTTAACCATACTTGACTGAGGCCAAAAAAGCCATGCAGCTAAAAGCAAAACTGAAGCAGCAACTCCATATTTTACCCAGCTTGAAAGAAAAATTCTTCTCCCCTTTTTAGGTGGAATTATAGATTTTTTCGTTTCCAGAACTTTGGAAAGTATTTTATCTTCATCGAAAGTTGGCGCTGAAAGTCCTTCTGTATTTTTATACAACTCAACCAATGAATCATACTCAGGTCGAAGTTTAAAAACTTTTAATTCTTCTTCCGAAAGATTACCATTAACCCATTTATGTAATTGTTCGTCATTTATCATTGTTAATATTCTTGATTAAAAGGAGGATACATAATAAAGACAATCCTACTTATAGAAGACCTACTTTTATTTTATATTTTTTGAAATTTGACGTAGAGTATCAAGGGCATTATACATTCTTTTTTCGACTGCCTGCTTACTTATTCCTAATACTTCTGCAATTTCTTTGTAGGTTTTTTTATCAATTCTACTCATTAAAAATACAAGTCTTTGCTTTTCAGGTAAAGTAGCAATCGCATTTTCTAACCTTGCCTTAAATTCTTTTTCCTCTAATAAATATTCGGGACTTTCATTGCTTCGATCGGAATGTGGTAGACGCTCAAATTTGAGTACTACCTTTTGATGATTATGATTATTGATTAAAAGATTATTTGCTGTTTTAAAAACATATCCTTTTGCACTTGCAGGAATTACAGCAGCACAATTTTTCCAAAGTTTAGCAAATGCCTCTTGGGTTAAATCTTCTGATAAGTCACGATTTCCTGTTTTATAAAATAAATAGTTGTGCAACGTGGTAGCGTACTCTTTGAAAATTTTAGTGAAAATTGATTCCTCGCAAACGGAGGTAGAATTTGACATTTTATATCTTTTTTTAAAAAAAATTTATTTCTAGGTAGGTCTTTTGAAAGTTGCCCTGTCTTTATTTCAACTTGAATACTAAAATAGATTATAAAATCTATTCCAAAACATTGAAAACAAGTAAAATCAAATTTACAAAATCTCTTCAATTTTCAAGTTTATGTTGGAGGACAAAATTATCTTCTTACCATACTATTTGATCTTAAATTTCGAATCAATTATTAAATAAAAAATAATGAAAATATGAAAATCAATAAAATTGTAATCTTCTTAGCCTGTATTCTAACTTTTGCCTCCTGTCAAAAAGACGATAACGGAAATGATGGAAACAATAATATTGTAGATATTAATGAAGTTGATCCAAATGGAAATAACAATGGAAATATAAATACCAACTCCATGATAACCTTAGGAAAATTACTTTTTTGGGATCCAATACTCTCTGGTGAAATGGATGTAGCTTGTGCAACTTGTCATCATCCAGATTTTGGCTACTCAGATGGAAGAGCGTTACCTATTGGAGTTGGAGGACAAGGTTTGGGGCCTGCTCGAACTGATGCGACCAATGATGATATTGGCTTAGTTGGAAGAAATTCTCCAACGATCATTAATACTAATTTTAATGGGATCAGTCCAGATGGAGATTTCGATCCAGCAACAGCTCCCATGTTTTGGGATAATCGTACCATGAGTTTGGAAACTCAAGCATTGGGGCCACTTTTATCTTTCGAAGAAATGCGAGGTCATGCCTTTGGTGAAGCAGTTGCTTTAGATAGTATTGTCAATCGACTAAGGAATATTGGCCAATATAATACTCTTTTCGAAGAGGCATTTGGAACGAATAGTTTCATCACTTCAACAAATATCGGTGCTGCAATCGCAGCATTTGAAAGAACGATAATTGCCACCGACAGCCCGTTCGATCGATTTCAAGCAGGAAATCAAAATGCACTAACACAAGCCCAAATTAGAGGGATGGATCGTTTTGAAGATATTGGTTGTAACGATTGTCACAGCGGTTCCATGTTTTCAGATTTTGAATTACATGTCGTTGGTGTCCCTGATCATAATCAGTTAGCAAATTCTGACTCAGGAGCTAATGGTACCTACGCATTTCGAACTCCTACCTTAAGAAATCTAAGTGAGACTGGTCCATATTTTCATAATGGAGTCGGTGGTGATTTACAACAAACAATCCAATTTTATATTACTGCAAGAAATTTTGCCAGAGGAAATAATGGTGGAGGACCAGGCCCTGGAGGGTTGAATTTAAATCCTAATGTTAATCAAAATGACATTGATGATGAGGTGAGAAATCTTCAAAATTTTAATAATAATGACATCCAAGATATCATTGCTTTTATCCAAGCTTTAAATGATCCAGGATTTGATCGGACAATTCCTGCGACAGTTCCTAGTGGATTAAACCCTGGTGGAAATATTAACTAAAAGTTGATTAAAATAGAAAGGTCAAATTGTTTTGCGACATAGAAAGTAACTCATTTATTTAATTCGTAATTCAATTTGACATTTTTATCAACCAATTTTTCATTTCTCTTTTCCATTCCTCAGCATACCCAATCATAAAATCTTCATGTCTTGCATTTTTAAAAAAATGTAATTGTTTTGTTATGGATGTACAGTTCGCGAATAATTTTTCTGTTTCTTCCTTTCTCACTCGTTTCTCTGAATCTCCTGCCAGAATAAAAATAGGTGATTGACTTAATCCAATATATTTCTCTGGACTTAAATCCTCCGAACTTGCTTCGATTCTAATTTCGGTAAATTTTGTCATTGGATAAAAAGCAAAAGCAGGAAGCGGATATTGATCAACTCGATTGTTCAATGCATTGGTAATATTATCATAACAAGACTCCAAAACTACAAAATCATAATTTGGATTTTCTAGAAAACTATAAACGATGGTTGCGGCTCCTAAAGACATTCCATGAACCGCAATCTTTTCCATTCCTCTGTCTTTTAAAAACTCTACACAAGCCAATAAATCAAATCGTTCTTGCCATCCGAATGAAATTAAATCTCCTCCACTTTCTCCTGTTCCTCTCAGGTCTGGCATTAAAACGTTGTAACCATTTTCTACATAAAACTTTCCTCTGGAAAGAACTCCTACTCTATTTCCTCCAATTCCATTTAGTAAAATAACTGCTTTTTTACTAGTATCATTGGGGACAAACCATGAGGAAATATTCACTTGATCAAAGGTCTTAAACAATTGATTTTCAACAGGTTGTGAAAAATATCTTTCAGACGATGGAATTACTTTTGGATGAGTTCTAGTTGCAATTTTACTACCCAATAAACTTCCACATATCCAAAAGATAAAGCCAATAACTAGCAGTATAATTAAATTCTTTTTTGATAAAAATTTCATTGTAAAATCGCTTTTATTTTTGTCCAATATTCTTGAAATGTAAATAGATTGTTATGATTTCCAAAATCGATAGTAGTAAATGTTGATCCTTCTTTTAGCACCGTTTTGAGTTCTTTTGCATGATCATAAGGGATCACTTCATCATTGGTACCATGGAAAATATGGATTGGAAAATCTATTTTTTCCATTTTATCTTTATTGGCAAAACTGAATTTTAACAATGCTTTTACGGGGAAAATTTTAAAACGACTTTGAGCTAAATCTGCAAAATTCGCAAACGGAGTTTCAAGAATTAAACATTTTGCTTTACTAGAGGAAGCCAAGTCAACCGCAACTCCTGATCCTATTGAGCGACCATAAATAATAATTTGGTCTGCATCATATTTTTTTAATAAAAAATCATAAAGTAATGCTGCATCATGATTAAAATTTGCTTCGCTCATCTTCCCTTTACTTTTTCCAAAACCTCTAAAATCAGCGATCAACACATCGTAATCCATTTTCACAAAATCATCCGCTACTTCTCCCCAATCCTCTAACGAACCCGCATTTCCATGAAAATATAAAATCACGCCTTTGGGATTTTTAGAAAAAAAATGAAGAGCATGAATCATAGTTTTATCATCAACTTGGAAAAACTTCTCTTCAAATTCTCCATTGAAATGAAAGGTGTGGTCAATTGGTAATTTTTGAGGAAAGAAGATTAATTTGGTTTGAAAAAAATATAATAAAACACAAATCAAAAAGTAGAGACCAATTAAAAAGTAAATGAAAGAAAGTAATATTTTCATATTTTGAATTTCGCCAAAAATACAAATTTTTGTTTACCTTAAATTTTGAACTTATAGATATGAAGAAAATAAATCCGAATGCACGATATCACGAAACCAACGAATGGGTCACCGTTCATAACAATATATTTACAATTGGAATTACTGATTTTGCGCAAACAGTTTTTGGAAAAGTAATTTCCATCGAATTCCCCAGGGTGGGAGATTTTGTTGAAAAAAATCAAGAATTATGCATGATTGAGTCTGATAAAATAACAACTGAGGTAGAATCTCCTTTGAGTGGGAAAATATACTCCATTAATCAAGAACTTAAAAATAATCCAACTTGGTTAAATGAATCTCCCTATGAAAAAGGTTGGCTAGTGAAAATAGAAATTTCCGATCCAAAAGAATGGGAAACATTAATGACTGCTGATGAGTATCAAAGTTATATGAATATTTTTTATAATAAAAAATAAAACTCTAGTCAGCCAAACCTTCTTTTTTCAATTGGTTAAGAATTACTCCTGAATAACCTGTCGGCATTAATCGAACCGTCCAATCTAACTGCCTAGCATCTTTTCCAATCAATATTCTTGATTTCTTTTTTTGAATACCATTAACGATAGTTGAAGCTGCTGAAGCTGGAGTGGTGATAAACATTTTTTCAAATTTCTTAGTAAGTTCCTCCACCTCATCTTTTGAAACTTCCTCCCCTGCCCATCTGGAGTTTTTTGCAATATTAGTTTTTATTCCGCCAGGGTGAACAGTATGAATTAATACCTGAGGAAAATCCTGAAGCGCTTCCATTCTAAGCGATTCGGTAAATCCCCGAATCGCAAATTTGGAAGCGCAATACGCTCCCTGATGGCTGATCCCAGCTATTCCAAAAACGCTAGAAATATTTACTAAGGCTGCTTCACTTTGCTGCTTCAAAAGGGGAAGAAATATTTTAGTCCCATAAACCATTCCCCAAAAATTAATATTCATTACCCATTCAAAATCTTGATAATCTACCTCTTCAATACTTACTCTTCCTAATGCTACTCCTGCATTATTTATAACAATATCTACACGTTGATATTCTGATTCAATTTTTTTAGCAAAATTTTCAAATTCCTTAATTTTAGAAACATCGAAAGCGGAATAAATTATTTTGTTTGAATTTTCTTTTTCCAATTCTTCTACCACTTGCATAAGCCCCTTTTCATCAAAATCATTTAAAGCTAGAAGGCTCCCAGCTTTTGCAAAATGTTGAGCAAGTGCTTTTCCAATTCCTGAAGCTGCTCCGGTGATAACGACTACTTTATTTTTAAGATTTTTCATTAATGATTGATTTATGGTTTCTATATTTTAGCTAAAGGTTATCTTTTTAAAGATTTTTCAAACATACAATAATATACTTTGGGTTGTATTTAACCACTTTAATTAAACAACCTTGCAGCAAGCTGACGAGGAATTAAAATTTCAGTTTAGTCGAAAATAACCACATACCGATTTTTTTTAGACGCTGACTTTTTATGAATTTTTTATGACCTTTTATGTTTAATATTATTCCAACCATTTTTTGCTTGCAAAAAAAACATCATAAAGTCTTAAAAAATTCATAAAAAGTCAGCGTCTAAAATACTATTTCCTAATTGCTATTCTTTAGATTAAATTACAAAAAATAAAAAAGCGGTCATAGATTAAGAAAATCCATGACCGCTTTCGATTTAATAGTAAGGCTCTTAGACAACTCTCGTGAATTTTGGGATTTCCAAAATAACGTTAGTATTTTTTACCACATAGACA
>CAYGRM010000186.1:0-12730 GCA_964352225.1 uncultured Saprospiraceae bacterium
ATTCAAAAAGTGTTGTCCGAACGATTTTTTTGCTTTCAAAATTTATTTTTTTTGGCATGGAAAAATTTAATTCTCAAAAATTCAATGCCTAATTAATTATCTTTTTTAAGATACTTAAAAATTTGATTTTCAAGGAGAAGCGAGTTTTTTTCTTTCAAAAATCGTCATTTTACCGACGCTCAAATTTTCGTATTAATTCTTTATATTTGCCCAGTTATTTTAAAAAACCAATTTATCATAAAAATCAAAAAACAGTAACGGTTATTGAGTTTAAGTTTTTAACAACTGATCTTAGACAAATTACGTTTTTTGATATCTAAATTCTTCGGATGAATACTAAAGTTTCGATATCAAGATCGAATAAATATAAGGATGATCTCATAATTCTTTCTGATAAAAATAATTTAAGTTGGGCGACCGATTTTTTATCAGAATCAGAAGAAGCATATCTGAAATCTGCTGCAAAGAAAGAAATCAATTTTGTATTTATACCCAATGTGGATAGAAATGTTGTCGTTCAGTTTTTGAAAAAATCAAAAAATACAGCTTATCATAAAGAAGATGTGCGATTAGCTGGCAACGAAATTCTACAAACGCTTTCTAATTATAAAATTTCAACAACTGAAATTCTCAATCAATGTGAAGAAAATAATACATTGGAATATGTGGAAGGAATGGTTTTGGGGAATTATCAGTTTTTGAAATATTTTAAGGATCGAAAAGGAAAAGAAAATTCGCTTCGAGAAATTAAGATCAATAAATCTGCTGCAGTTGAAAAAGAGGTGAAAGAATTGATGGCTGTTTTGGAGGCTACCTGCGAAGCGAGAGATTTAGTCAATGAACCATTTTCTTTTTTGACTGCTCCACAGTTCAGTAAGGAAATTCAAAAAATAGGAAAGGCTTCTGGTTTTTCAGTTCAAGTTTTTGATAAAAAGAAAATTGAGCAAATGAAAATGGGAGGTATTCTTGCTGTCAATTTAGGCAGTATTGATCCTCCTCGATTTAATATTTTAACTTGGAAACCCAAGAATGCAAAAAATAAAAAACCAATCGTTCTGGTTGGAAAAGGAATTGTGTACGATACAGGTGGACTAAGTTTGAAACCTACGGCAAATTCGATGGACTTTATGAAATGTGATATGGGCGGTGCAGCAACAGTTGTCGGAAGCATGAGTGCTATTGCGAAAGCAAAATTACCACTTCACGTGATTGCATTAGTTCCTTCCACAGACAATCGTCCAGGATTGAATGCTTATGCTCCAGGTGATGTTATCACGATGTATGATGGAACAACTGTAGAAGTCTTGAATACAGATGCAGAAGGAAGATTAGTGCTGGCAGATGCATTGCATTATGCTAAAAAATACAAACCAGAATTAGTAATGGACTTTGCAACTTTGACTGGTGCTGCTGCTCGAGCGATAGGGGAAGAAGGAGTTTGTTTTATGGGAACGGCTGACAAAAAAGTGATGAGTGATTTGGAAGATAGTGGAATGGAAGTTTATGAACGATTAGTAAAGTTCCCACTTTGGAGGGAGTATGGCGAGCAAATGAAATCGAACATTGCTGATCTTAAAAACCTTGGAGGTCCAGCGGCAGGAATGATTACTGCTGGGAAATTTTTAGAACACTTCACAGGTGGAGAATATCCATGGGTACATTTTGATATTGCAGGCCCAGCATATTTGAAAGTAGCAAATGGTTATCGAACCAAAGAAGGAACTGGAGTAGGTGTAAGATTGATGTTTGATTTTTTGAAAAAATATAATTCTTAAAAAAGATAAATTTTAAAACTTGTTTTCTTTGACAAGTTTTATTTTTTATATAAAATATTCTTTGAAAATGGAAAAAATAAAAATAGGAATTAGCATTGGTGATATTAATGGAGTGGGTTTGGAAGTAATTCTTAAAACCGTAGCGGACAAAAATATTTTGGACTTTTGTACGCCAATTATTTATGGCTCTTCCAAAGTAGTTTCTTATCATAAAAATATGATTGGGATGGAAGACCTTCATTTTCAATCTGTGAGTTCAGGTCAAAAACCATATCATGGAAAAGTAAATGTGGTAAATTGTTGGAATGAAGATGTAAATATTACGATTGGAGTTCCTTCAGATCAGGGCGGAACATTTGCCTATAAATCTCTAGCCGCAGCAACACAAGAATTAAAAGAAGGACATATTGATGCTTTAGTAACTGCGCCAATTCATAAAAAAGGAATGCAAGATACTGGCTTTCCTTTTCCAGGGCATACTGAATATTTGACTAAGGAATTAAACGGAATCGAAAGTTTGATGTTGATGGTCAATGATAATTTGCGAGTAGGAGTGGTGACCAATCATCTCCCCCTAAAAGATGTTGCAGGAGCCATCACCAAAGAAAAAATTGCGAATAAATTAAAAATTCTAAATAAAACCTTGAAGCGAGATTTTGGAATCGAACGACCTTCGATAGCAGTTCTTGGATTAAATCCACATGCAGGTGACGGAGGAATGTTGGGAGATGAAGAGGAAAGATTAATTCGACCAATCATCATCGAAAGTAAAAAGAAAGGTTATGTAGCTAATGGCCCATTTCCAGCAGATGGATTTTTTGGTTCAGGTGATTACCGAAAATTTGATGGAATTTTAGCGATGTATCATGACCAAGGTTTAGTGCCATTTAAAGCACTTTCATTTGGCGAAGGAGTGAATTTTACCGCAGGCCTTTCTGCGGTTAGAACCTCTCCAGATCATGGAACTGCTTTTGATATAGCAGGAACCAACATGGCTAACCCGAGTTCATTCCGAAGAGCTCTATTTTTGGCTATTGATGTAGCTAAGCAAAGAAAAAATTATGATGAAAGTCATGAGAATCCAGTAGTTAGCCGAAGTAAAAAATATACTCAAGGCGAAGATGAAGTTATTAAAGAATCAAGAAACGACAATAGGAATTAGAAATGTAAATGTATTGTTATTTTTTTTTGATAAAAAAGAAAAGAGGCTTTCGGCATCCCGAGAACCTCTTTTTTAGTTATCATCAAAGTAAAGACTTTGGTTGTTTCGTTTGATGTTTTAATTATTTCTTATTCAATAAAATAGAAGAACTATTCTTTAAAATTTTATTTCCTTTTGATGCAAAATTTCTTAACCCATCTCCCCTTTGATAATCATCAGGTAAAACGAACGCTTCAGGAATGGGCATTGAATTCGGAGTTGGACTTGGTTGCGGATTAGTTGGAAAATGTTCAACAATAATCATTTCGAGTTTAGGGGCATTTTCACTTGCAATAATTGCTGGACGCTCCTCAAGCATCAAATCGAATTCATATAGTTTGTATTTTTTGATCGTGTTGATCAATTTGTGGGCATATTTCTTATCCGTAGCATAACCACATTTTTTTAGGCCGTGAGCCCATTGTTTATAGTCAGTTCGGTCATAGGTGAATAACCGTTCATATCGCGGATTATCAGTTAAAAACTCAGTATGATCAATATAAGAATCTTCTGCATTATCGTAAGATCGAAAACAAGATTTAATTAATCTTCCTTTATCGTAATCATCATCTTCAATAAAAAAAGTTGGGCCATCCCAAGTACTTTTACATTTTATCCCAAAATGATTATTGGCATTCAGGGCTAAGGATCCATTTCCCCAAGATGATTCTAAAATTCCTTGAGCCAAGGTAATGCTTGCAGGAATTCCACTTCGATGCATTTCACGGATCGCAATTTTTTGATAGGTTTCAATATAATCTGTTGGTTGAGCAAAACTACTGATTGAGATTGCACAAAGTAACAAAGAGGCTAATCCCCATAAATTAATTTTTGACTTGAACATAGAATAACCTTTTTAAGTGTTTGAAAAAATCACTACGGTTTGATCTAAAATGAGGGAACTTTTAGACACAGGAGGTTATCTTTCTTTTGGAGGGGATTGAAAGTTTTGGTTTAGTGATACCTTTTGTTATACAAAAATCATGGCAAACACATGATGAAAAACTATAAATAGTCGAAATCTTGAATATTTTAAAATAATAATGTGACGTGCTTATTGGTAGAATTATGATGTGTGGAAAAAATAAAAAAACGAAGAGTAATATTTTTTAATATGTATTGATTTGAAAATGAAATGTTTAATAATATGAGCATATGCATTATTAGGAATAAATAATCTTTTGAAGGTATTTTTATTAGAAAAATGTTACATCTGTTAAATTAAGTTTAGCTACGTTTTCGAATTTTATTTAGTAAAGAGGTATGGCACATTAGTTGCAAAATATAAATAATACATCAATTACTCTCCGAATTTTCTTCAAAAAAATAAATGTCAAAACAATCGAAAACAAATTTATGTTTGTCAAAGTTTGTTTTATTGTTTTTTTATTCTGTAAAAAACTTACTATTTAATTTTTTTATAGATTTTTGAAAAAATAAGTTATTTTTGCACCACGAAAATAAAAGATGAGAAAATTTAAGTTCCATCTATTTGTGCAAATAAATTGAATTTTTTTATAACAAACATCACCACTTTATATTATGGGAAAAAATACAGATCGAGTAAAAACTCGTTATAACGATAAAGAGTTATCAGAATTTCAAAGTATAATTGATGAGAAATTGGAAGAGGCTAAAAAACAATTAAGTTTTTATAAGAATCAATTAACTGAAATGGCAGATAATCCAGATACTAAAGTAAAAGGTTTGGACGATGGAATGAGCACGGTAGAGAATGAACGGTTAAGCACAATGGCATTGAGAATGCAGAAGCACATTCAGCATTTAGAAAATGCAAAACTACGTATCCAAAATAAAGTATACGGAATATGTAGAGTTACAGGTAAATTAATTGCGAAGGAAAGATTAGTAGCTGTTCCTCATGCAACATTAAGTATGGAGGCGAAAGAAAAAAGATAATAGACAAATTTCAAAATAGATTTAAAGAAATAGTGATTACACTTTTTATATGTGTAATCACTATTTTCATTTTCACATAATTTGTTTTGACACTTATGTATATTTGCGCCTGTTTAAAGTCTTTTTAGACAAATCATAAATTTTAAGAGTTTGAAGAAATCACATATTTTAGTTCTATTAGTTTTGCTAGTACTTATCATTGATCAGTCACTTAAGATTTGGGTGAAGACCAATATGTACATTGGAGAAGATTCTTTTATTGATTGGAGTTGGACTCCAATGTGGGCGAGAATTCATTTTATAGAAAATCCAGGAATGGCCTTTGGAATTGAAATTTGGGGCGAAAATGGAAAATTGATTTTAAGTTTATTTCGAATTGTGGCAGTTGGATTGTTGGTTTATTTTATTCGAACACTTTTAAAATCCAAAGCTTCCTTAGGATTATTAATTAGTTTTTCTTTGATACTTGCTGGTGCGATTGGGAATATTTTAGATAGTGCATTTTACGGATTAATCTTTTCTGCTTCTTACCATGGATCGATAGCACAATTCCTTCCTGAAGGAGGAGGCTATGCTGGCTTTTTGCATGGGAAGGTTGTGGATATGTTTTATTTTCCGATGTACGATGGATTTTTTCCAGATTGGGTACCGTTTGTAGGAGGGCAAGATTTTTTATTTTTTAGACCTATTTTCAATGTGGCGGATGTTGCGATAAGTGTAGGGGTGATTAGTATTTTATTATTTCAGCGAAGCTTTTTTAGTTCGGAAGCTAATTTAAGCAAAGCTGAAGTTGGTTCGAAGATATCTCAAGATGTAACGGAGGAAAAGCCTACTTCTACAATGACAAAAGCAATGGAAGAAATTGAAAAGGAAGAAGAGCAAGAAATAAATAAATTGGAGGAAAAAGATATAGAGCAAAAAAACGAGAATGATGGAGCTTAAATCAAAAAGTAAAGGGAACTAAAAAAGGGTGGTGTCGACGACATCACCCTTTTTTATTATTTCTTTACAGATGGTTTTGGGGGGAGTAATTTATCTTTTTATTCAGCATCAAGAAAAGCATCTACAGCTTTTAAGACACTAGCTACTTTTGGGTAGTCGATACTATAATGAATAAATTTCCCTTCTCGTTTTGTGAGTACGACACCAGCTACTCTCAAAATTCTGAGGTGCTGTGAAGTGATAGACTGTTCAAGTTTAAGTGTATTGTAAATTTTGTTGACGTTGATGGTCTTGTTATTATCAATAAACTCTAAAATTTGCAACCTAAGGGGGTGGGCTAATGCCCTGAGTATCTCGGCAGAGTTTTTCAACCTTTCGTTGTTGATACTTACTTTCGCCTTTCTCATAGGTACGGGTTTTAGTATGTGGAAAAGAATAAAAATACTTAGCAAATATGCAATTTTTATTCTTTTTTACAAAAGAAAAGACAAAAAAAAGCGGCAAATACAAGGATTTGCCGCTTTTTAGTTTTCTTAAGATATAATAAGCTTAAGTATAATCAAATGTATTTTTTTTTCATATTAAGCGAATAAATGCTATTGAAAAATTTAGTATATGATTTGTTAGCTTCTTAAGCTGCTAACTCTTCTACTAATCTTGAAATCTGATTTAATCGATCAGCGTCCAAAGAATAGTAAATGAATTTTCCTTGTCTGTCTGTAGCTACAACTCCTGCTCTTCTGAGGATAGCTAAATGTTGAGATGCAACTGATTGTTCCAATCTTAATTTGATATAAATATCAGTTACAGTCATCTTAGAATTCTCTTCCAACAAGTCGATAATTTTTTGACGTAATTTGTGGTTAACTGCTCGTAAAACTAGAACCGCTTTACGTAACTCAGAATAGTCTAATTGAATGTCTTTTTTCCCTTTTTTTAGAATGACAGTTTCATTCTTTTGCTTTCTCATATTAATATGTTTTTTTGATTAAAAAATATTACTCATAGTATAAAATCAAAATGTAAAATTCATAGTATTAATCTGTTATATATCTATATACTATTTTGATGCCAAAAATAATATATAAGTATATCTTGTAAGATATAAAGTATCTGATTATTAACAAAAAATAAAAGTGGTAAAAAGTGAATAAATAAAATTCATCATTTGTTTTAAAATGCTAGAAGTCAAGTAATTAGCTCGTAAAATATTATAAAATCTTCCTTGGAATTGTAATGTTAGGTGACTTATAATAGAGTGGTGAGAAGTAAGCTACATCACAAAAATTGCCTTCATCAAAGTATTTTTTTGCTAAAAAACTAAGGTGTTTTGCAGAGCAAATTACTGGGCTAAATTTCGCAAAAGGAGAGGCTAAAAGTGGTTGACATTTTTCTGCTCCATTTCCACAAAAAATGATGATTTCTTCTTTGGAAAAAATATCTTTAAAAGCATTTTCTTTTACAATTAAAGCGTTGATAGATTGTTCCTCTTTTCCATGTAAATTATACATAGCTGTGTATACTTCCATGCGTCTAGCATCTATCATTGGGGCGTAGTGAACATCTTGCTTTTCTTCCTCAGCACAAGCCCATGCTAGTGCTTCCAAAGTATCAATCGCAATCATTGGTTTATCTAATGCATAACAGATTCCTTTTGCAACGGAGACGCCTATACGAAGACCTGTATACGAGCCAGGGCCTTGGCTAAGAGCAACTGCGTCTAGGTCATTTAATGTTGTATTTGATTCATCCAAACATTTTTGAATAAGGATGGTTAGCGTCGACGCATGACTGAATCCTTTGTCTGTTTCTGCCAATGAAATGGTCTTTCCCTCTTGACTCAAACTGACTGAGCAAATATCTGTAGCAGTTTCTATACAAAGTATTTTTGTCATTTGTAAATGTATTGTTGTAAAATAAAAGTAAGAGGAAATAGAAAAGCGGCTCAAAAATATAAATTTTGAGCCGCTTTTCATTGCAGTTTTTTTAAAAGCTTTTTTGCTTATTTATTTTTCAAAAGATCATTGTATTTTTTCTGATCTCTCAAAATTAAAATGGCATCTTTGATTTCTTGATCGTTTTTCAGTCCCATTTGGATTTTTCCTTTCTGGTAATAATAACGACTTACGATTTCTTTTTCAATTTCATTGATGATTGCTTCTTTATGTTGTTGCAAATCATTCTTCTTCTCTTCTTTGATTTTAGCTTTCATGCTAGTGATATCGCTCTCGATAGCGGTTAAAAGCTTTTCTTCTTTTGCTTGCTTAATCCAAGCTTTCATCATTTTTTCACTTTGAGTTTCATACTCAAAGTTGGTGTCAGCAAGGAATTTCAAAAAGCCATCAAAATCAGTAAATTCAAATTCTTTAACCGTTCCGATTTCTTTATTTTTAATAGCAAATTGAGTAGCGAAATCAAAAATTGCATTTTCTTTCAATAAACTTTTAATGATACTGACATCACTAGGACTATCTAAAGCTAAATCTGGTTTTACTCCTCCACCATCAAGTACTTTTCTTCCATTTCGAGTTTCAAATGCTGCCCGAAGTGAATCTGGAATATCTACTGGCTCTCCATCTTTATAATTTACCCCTTGAATGCATCTTCCACTTGGGATGTAGTATTTGGCAGTAGTCATTTTTACTCTAGAGTTGTAACCTACGTCACGAGTATTTTGAACTAATCCTTTTCCGTATGATCTTTGCCCAACTAAAACTCCTCGATCTAAATCTTGCAATACACCCGAGACGATTTCAGAAGCAGAGGCTGATCCTTTGTCAATCAATATGGCCAATGGAATTTCAGGATCTACCGGTCGATTTAAAGTTTTAAAACTTCTGTCCCAATCAACTACTTTTCCTTTGGTAGAAACTACCATTTCGCCTTTAGGAATGAATACATTCGAAACGTTAACGGCCTCTGTCAATAATCCACCTCCATTCCCTCGAAGATCAAAAATCACCCCTTTCAAATTTGGATTTTCTTCTTTCAACTTCTTCAAAGCATCACCTACATTTTTCCCCGCATCTCTAGTAAATGTTGTCAATGTCAAATAACCAATATCATCACTAACCATAGAATAATAAGGAACATTTGGCACTTTTACTTCATCACGAGTCAATGAGATTTTCATTTCACCCTCAGTTCCAGGTCGCTCTATGGTTAAGATTACTTCAGTTCCAGGGAATCCTTTTAAGAAATCCATGATGTCATCAGAAGTTTTTCCTTTGGCAGATTTTCCATCAATTGCTTTGATTACATCTCCTGCCTTCAATCCTGCTTTTTGAGCCGGACAATCGTCATAAGGCTCTGTAATCGTGATATAATCTCCTACTCGTTTAATGATGGCACCAATTCCATTATATTTTCCTTCTGTGATATATCTAAAACCTTCGATTTCAGACTCAGAAATATAATTAGTATAAGGATCTAAAGATTCCAACATCGCGTCTACCCCCGTTCGCATCAATTTGGCAGGATCCAAATCATCAACATAGTAAGTGTTGATTTCTTTATAAAGATTAGTGAAAATTTCTATGTTTTTAGAAATTTCGAAGTATTTGCCATTGCGTGAATGGTCAGCTTTGGTTGCCATTCCAAGAAAGGCTATGGCAAAAACTACTGCTATTTTTGTGATTTGTCTCATGGCTGAGTTTTCGTAAATTTTATGAATGAATCGTTTAGAAAAGAACGTTTAATTGTTCGTTTTAATTTTAGGCTTATTCACTTTAAAAATAAAGGTAAATAATTTATCACATGTAAACCACTTAATAATCAATAGGAAAATGAGAGTGATTTGATCCGTAAGGGGTAGTCGAAGGGAAACATGACTATAAATAATAATAAAAACAATGCCAAGGAAATAATAATATGTTGTAGAATCCAAAATTCTATATTATTTCAGGAATTTTTCTAATATTTCAAGCAGCTCTTTCGGTGCTTCTGCATGTACCCAATGTCCTACATTTTCAATAGTTTCTAATTTGGCGTTTGGGAAAAAATCTTTCGTCGTTTCAAAATTAGTTTCAGTTATATACTTTGAAAGACCTCCCTTGATAAAAAGGGTTGCGCCATCAAACTCTTCTTCTCCCTCTATTTTTGACAAAATGGCTTGATAATTTTCATAGATAACAGGCAAATTCATTTTCCAAATATAATTTCCTGCTTTACTTCGAGTAAGATTTTTTAATAAGAATTGTCGTACTCCAAAATCTTCAATTTGAGTTGCCAAAAAAGCATCTGCTTCTTTTCGATTTTCGATTTTTTCCAAATCTAAACCTAGCAAAGCATTAAAGATGACTTCATGCCCACCTTTGTAACTTTCATTAGCAATATCAACAATGACTAACTTTTCGACCATATCAGGATGATCTGTGGCAAACTGCATAGCTACTTTTCCTCCCATTGAGTGACCAATAATTCGGGCAGAGTAGATCCAATGGCTTTCCATGAAATCTTTTAAATCTTTAGCCATCACTTTATAATTGAACTCATCTTCATGGGGAGAACGTCCATGATTACGTAGATCAAGGATATAAACAGAGTAGTGCTCCGCTAATTTTTTAGCAAGTGTTTGCCAATTATCGGAAGTCCCGAATAATCCGTGTAAAATAATCACAGGCTCTCCTTGTCCAAATTCTTTATAATTCAATTCCATTTTTCAAGATTAATTTAAAGTCCAAAATCAGTTTATGAAACATTTTTTTGACAAAAAGGTTAAAAATGCCACTTTTAAACGTTCTTATGTCAGATTCCTAATTTTTATTTTTTCAAAATTGAATTGTAGCTTTTACCTAAATTCCAAAGTAGAGTTGTTATTTTTAGTTTTCATAAGCTCAAATTGAAAATGCCTAAAACACCATCAAATAAGTTATTCAATTTAATTAATTCATTGAGTGGTTCTGAAAAACGCTACTTCAAGCTATTCGTGAATAAGAATCAGTCGGGCAAGGATAATAAATATATCTTATTATTTGATGCTATTGATGCACAAGTGGTTTCAGATGATGAAGCATTGCGAAAAGTAATCTACCCCAATCAGGAAATTCAAAGTCGAAAATTTTCCGAATTAAAAAATTATTTATACGAACTAATTCTCAAAAGTTTGCAAGGTTTTGATGAGAAAACTTCCATTGAATATAAACTCAAAGGAATGTTACTGAACATCAAAGTTTTGTTCAAAAGATCTCATTTTGAAGACTGTATCGAAATGATGACTAAGGCCAAAAAATTGGCAGCCAAGTATGAAGCATTCGAGCATAATTTAGAACTATTGGCTTGGGAAAAAAAGGTTGCTTATGCTAAGATTGATGTTAACTTTATGGACAAAGAATTGGATCGAATTCAAGCGGAAGAAAGAACTTGTTTGAACAAACTTGCCGAACTTTCTACTTATCGAAATATTTTTTTCAAAGTACTTATCCGAAGCAAACAGGATGCTCTTTTGCGTAGCGTAGAAAAAGTAAATGAGATGCATGAATTAGTCAAACATCCTAAAATGCAAGATATCGATCAAGCAAATTCTCATCGAGGTAGAGTCGTGTTTTATCGTATCAAAAGTATCTATTATTATGCAATATTAAACTATGAAAAATTTCATAGTTATGGCGATAAATTGTTGAAGGAAATGGAAGCGTATCCACATATGTTACAGGAAGACGTTTCAGAATATATTTCGGCTTTGAGTAATTTTACATATAGTTGTTCAATATTGAATAAATACGATAAAGTCAATGATTGCTTGGGTAAATTTCTAAGAATAAAAACATTGACGTATGATGACGATTTGAAAATACATAGACAATATTATCAAAATAAATTTAATGTATGTATCAAAACAGGAACATTTGAAGAAGGCGTGGTGGCTATGGAAAACCATTTAAGAGAGGTGGAGAAATTTGACCAAGATGCATTTGAGCGAAACTCGTTTTATTTGAGTTATTTCTATATTTATTTTGGAGCAGGAGATTATGATAAAGCACTTGAATACTTAAATCAATTGTTGAGTTTACCTAAAACAACCGAGCGAGAAGACATTCAAAGTCTTGCTCGTATTTTGAATTTAATCATTCATTTTGAAATTGGAAATACGTTGTTATTAGAATCACTTTTACGATCAACCTATCGCTTTCTAAGTAAACGAAATAGGCTATATGGATTTGAAAAAAGTGTTTTAGGATTTATCCAAAGATCAGGTAAATTGCGCACGGCAAAAGAGTTGAGAGAGGCTTTTGTCGACCTAAAAAAAGAGTTCGAAAACCTCTCTCAAAATCCTTCCGAAAACGCGATGTTAAGATATTTTAATTTTACAGCTTGGCTTGAAAGTAAGATTGAAAATAAGACATTTGCAGAAGCTGTAAAAAGTCATTATTTGAAAGAGATTGCTTAAGGAGTGAAATCACTACAATCTTTAGTAGTTGTCAATCTAATATCAACAATGGTATCAGCGATCCAATTCCCATTTGAATTGATTTTTATTCTTCCACCACTATTTAGTTGGTTATGACGAATATGTCCACCCTTGGTAGATTTTTTGCCAAGGGCATTAATTTCTACTATTGAGCTTTTGACCTTTAATTCTGAGAGTGTAATTTTTTTTGACATAACAGATAAATTTGAGCATGAATAATCAAAATAGATTCCTTTAAGTTAAAGTAAATTATTGTGCAAATGAAGCCTTAAAATGTTTAAAAGTCAGATTTCTAAAATCTATAACAGTAGGTGAAGAATCAATTTTATTCTAAGATAATATAATTAAAAAGGAATGACAAAGCACAAGAAAGGTTCTGTCAGGAAGACTACGTAACGTTCGTCGTTTTTTTTTATTTATTCGTAAATAAAAATAAAACAAATTCGCTTTTAAAAACGTCATTTGTATGAGATTTTATAAATT
>CAYGRM010000187.1:0-12675 GCA_964352225.1 uncultured Saprospiraceae bacterium
ATTCTAATAAATTTTATTTTAATAATTTTTATAAAAAAATAGCCACTTACCTAATTCAGGAAGTGGCTATTTTGAATTTAGTTATTATAAACTAATTTTCTAAAGAAGTAACTTTTTCTATTTGTTGTGTAGCTTCAGTTTTTTCAGGAGTTAAGATTTTTGGTTCTGGAGCTCTTTCTTCAATATCGATAAAAAAGATATTATTTAGTCTGGTACATTCCGAAATAGCTGACGTGGGATTTAGCGTCAAAGCGAGTACTGGCGTAAACTTGGTCACTTTACTCGTTTCAATTTTAAGTTTTTGATTGATCGTTTCTCCTGGAACTAGCATTCCTTTGATATCTTTATTTCCTTTTTTGACGAATGAGATATCTACTGGAATTGATCCCCTGGTCAGATTATGAGATCTCGTAAAATGAGTTTGGATCGCAACATTGTCATTTTCTTTTTTTGAATCCCCATGCAATGAGATGGGAACATTACCTACGTTTTTAATGGTGCAATTAACAAAGACAAAGCGTTTGTTCTTTTTTAAAATCTCCGCACTTTCAATGATCAAATCAGCGCAAAGTTTTTCGTCGGAAGTTTCTTCTGCTGCTTCAATTGTTTGTACAGCTGCTTCATTTTCTGTTTCAACCACATCATTAACTTTTTCTACATCCTGCCCAACTTTTTCTTGTGGGGTGACTTCTAAGATAGACTCAGTTTCTTCTATCGCTAATTTTTCAGTAGAATTATTTTGATTAATTAGGATAGTTTCATCTAAGGATTTTTCTTCTGTAAGAATAGTTTCCAAATCATTTGTAGCATTGGTTGGAGTTCTTGGACTCTCCAGTTTTGATTTTGGGAGAGGAACTTCTTCTACGATTTCTTTAAACGCTTTATCAAATTTTTTAGGAGCAGTTTCATGTTGGTCAATTTCTATTTGTTGATTTTCCATCACACCCTCATTTTTATTTTCGACCACTTCCTCATTGAGGGTTTCGTTCTTAACTGCTATGCGATCTGATGGTGGAATAGGTTGATAAGTAAACTTTACTTTATTCCCCAAGATCAATTGACCTGGGCGGATAGAAATTTTTTGTTTTTTGATGCTTTCAATTATTGATTCTTTTGAACCAACCAGATCATTCTCTGCTAAGGATTGATCGAATTGGATAATTAGATCAGATGGGATTTCGCTTAGTTTCCCCAGTTTGATTTTATTTTTACCATTGTTCACTAATTTATATTCGATTTTGTAGGATTTTCCTTTTCTCTTGACAATTTCTATTGATTTTACAAGAATCCGATTACCCTTATATTCAGGTTCGATCTGAGGAATGGTATCAATAAAATTAGTGGTGAAAGAAGAGGGAGAAGTGGCTGCCAATGGAGATTGACAAATGAAAAGAGCAATTAATACTATAGCTAGTCTCTGTATAACGTTCATAATTCTGCAGTTTTGGAGGGTTTTGTTTGCAAATCAATAAATAATAAAAACAAGAATTATTCCATAAAATATTTCTTATTCACAATTCCAACTGCGTGATAGGTGAGCGTCAAAAATGACTATTCTTTTTTCTCAATATTTAGTGGTCGATTGATACTTTCTTCCAATGAAATCATGGTTTCTGTTCTTTGAATACCTGCGATTCGTTGAATTTTGTCATGCAAAACGGTTCGAAGATGAAGGGTATCTTTACAAATTATTTTGACAAAAATTCCATAATTTCCAGTTGTATAATGTGCGCTAACAATTTCAGGGATCATTTTTAATCTTTCTGATACATCATCATATAAAGAGCTTTTCTCTAAATATACTCCTAAGAATGCTACTACATCATAACCCAATTTAGTATGATCGATAGTTAGATTTGCTCCGGTAACTATCCCCATTTCTTTTAGCTTAGTCATCCGCACATGCACCGTCCCACTCGAAACAAATAACTGTTTGGCAATGACGGTGTAGGAAGTGTTCGCATTTTCCATCAGAATAGAAAGAATCTGGCGGTCTATATCATCAATGTTTCCTGTTTTGTCCATTTAGTATTATTTTGGTAAAAGGGTTATTTGAGTAATTCAATTTTCAAAACAATATTAAGAAAAACTTGTTTCTTTTTATGTGAAAACTATCAAAGAAGTATCGCAATCTTTACAAATTCGGAGATAGAAAAACCTTACATTTGTTCTTTTACAACTAGTTAATATTAGATAAATGCCTGAAATAGAGAATTCCAAAAATGGAAAATTAAATATTTGGCTTCCTTTTCTTTTTGCCGTGGTGCTTGCCGGTGGAATGTATGTCGGTACCCAACTTAATCCTACACCTCAATTAATTATCCAAACGGATGGAATTGATCCAAAAGAATTTAGTAAGATTGGAAATGGTAGAATTGAAGATTTACTTCGTTTCATTGAGGCTCGTTATGTCGATGAGGTAAATAGTGATGAATTGATTGAGAAAGCAATTGATAAAATTATTTCTGAATTGGATCCACATTCCTCTTATATTCCAGTTTCGCAAGTTGAAAGAATTAATGATGAATTAGAGGGGAATTTTGATGGAGTTGGTATTGAATTTATAATTATTGAAGATACTATTGTGGTCGTTGCTCCAATCGCAGGAGGCCCATCGGAGGAAGCTGGAATTTTAGCAGGAGATAAAATTGTAGAAATAAACGATTCGACAGCGGTAGGTGGAGAAACGGATGTTCGTGACTTGGTCAACAAATTAAGAGGACAAGCAGGAAGTGAGGTGAAGGTTGGAGTTAAAAGAGGAAATAATAAACGTATCAAAAGTTTTAACATCAAGCGAGAGCCGATTCCTATTTATAGTGTTGATGTAGGATATATGTTAGATGATAGAACTGGATTTATAAAAGTGAATCGATTTAGTGCGACTACTTACCGTGAATTCATGAAAGAGGTAGAGGACTTGAAGGAGAGAGGTATGGAAGATTTGGTGATTGATTTACGGCAAAACCCAGGAGGATATTTGCGAGAAGCTACCAAAATGTTGAGTCAGTTTTTTCCAGAAAAAGGAAAACTATTAGTATATACTGAAGGAAGAACAGTCAGAAGAAATGAATATAAATCAACGGGGCTTACTCATTTTTCAATTGGTAAAATTGCGATTTTGATAGATGAAGGATCAGCTTCGGCGAGTGAAATTGTTGCTGGAGCTGTTCAAGATTGGGATCGAGGCGTGATCATTGGACGCAGATCTTTTGGAAAGGGATTGGTTCAAGAACAATTAGATTTAAACGATGGTTCTGCCTTGCGATTGACTGTGGCGAGATATTTTACTCCTTCAGACCGATTGATTCAAAAATCTTATGATGATAAAAATGCTTACAGTTCAGATATCATTGATCGGTATCAAGGTGGTGAACTTTTGAGTAAGGATAGTATCCATCAATCTGACACCACTCAATTTTTTACCAAATTAGAAAAACGAATTGTCTTTGGTGGAGGTGGAATTACACCTGATGTTTTTATCCCTTTAGACACAACATATTTAAATGATTCGTATATCTCATTGCGACAGGTTTTGCCTCAATACATTTTTCGGTATGCAGAAAGTAATGCAAGTGAGTTACGAGAAATGTCTTTAGAAAAATTTCGAGATAAATTTGTGGTGAACGATAGTATGCTCAATGACTTTTTGAAATTTGGAGGAGAAAATGGAGCAAAAGTTGATCCTGAAGATTTTGAAAAAATTAAAGAGAATGTCAAAGTTTTGTTGAAAGCTAGGTTAGCAAGAAATCTTTTTAAAGAAGATGGATTTTATACGATCTGGAATGATTCAGATGAAGTGGTGAAAGCGGCTGTACGAGCTTTGAAAAAGGAAAATCCATTGGCAGATTATGAATAGATTTTATTCTAAATAGAATTGTTTAGTTCTACCAAATTCAAGATCGTTTAATCCATTGAAAGTTATATAGAACCGCGCTTGAAAAAATAAAAGTTTGGTGGGATGTGGAAAATTGAAACTCTAGAATATTCTAACTCACTTTTCGATAACTCATAATAGCCAACGAATTAAAAACCACAGCAAGCACCGCAGTCACTTTAAAATTATAAGCCACGTCACTAAATCCACTTCCTTTTAATAATACCGACCGCATGACATGAACAAAATGAGCAATAGGATTTGGTATCGTAAAATACTGAGCCATCTTCGGCATACTCTCTATTGGCGTAAAAAGTCCACACATCAAAATGAAAATAATCGCAAAGAAAAAAGTGATAAACATTGCTTGTTGTTGCGTGTCAGCCAGATTAGAAATCAATAAACCTATTCCTAAAACGGCTGTTAAATTCAGTAGGCAATAAGCAAATATTACCCATAAGCTTCCAATCATCGGAATGTCAAATATTAATTTTCCAGCAATCATTCCAACAGTCAAAAGAAACATTCCGATAAATAAAAATGGTATCATTTTTCCTAAAATGAATTGCCATTTTTTGATAGGCGTTACATTGATTTGTTCAATAGTTCCGATTTCTCTTTCTCTTACAATATTCATGGCGGTCAATAACATAACCAGAAGAGTAGTTAACTCTCCAAGAATTCCAGGTACCATAAAATCTTTATAGCTTAAATCTGGATTATACCAATTGGAGTTTTCAATTTTTAATTGAGGTGAATTAATTTGTTTTATCGTGGCTAATTGAGGAACGGCATCCAAACGAATTTCTTGATTGAAGGATTGAATAATATTGGCAAGATAAGACGCTCCAACAGTTGCTTGTTGACCATTGATGGCATTGACCAGCAATTGAATTTCTCCAGTTTTATTTTTGAGAAAATTCTTTTCGAATTGAGGGGGAATAGTTAAAATGATATCTGCATTTCCGCCTTGCATCATTCCATCTGCAATTTTTACGGATGATGGATTATCCATTAAAATGAAGCGGTCAGAATTTTTTATTTTGGAAATTAAAAGTCGAGAGTATTCAGAATTACCTTGATTAACCACAGCTAGTTGAACATTTTTCACTTCATTACTTGCGGCATATGAAAGTATAATTAATTGCATGATGGGCACCACAGTCATCAAAGGTAAGATGGCTTTATTCCGAAATATTTGAATAAATTCTTTTTGGACGATATAAAATAATTTTCTCATATTTCTTATTTGTAGATCACTTTAAAGTTTTTCCAAGCTGCAACAATAAGCACAAACAGCATTATTGTCAAAATCAAAATTGGGTGAGAAATTGATTCCCAACCTGCACCTTTCAACATGATGGTTTGTTGAATTTGGACAAAATAATTCGCAGGAACAATTTTCGAAACATATTGCAAAACCCAAGGCATACTTGCGATCGGAAACATAAAACCAGATAACAACATAGTCGGTAACATCAAAGTGAAAAGTGAAAGCATCATAGCAGCTTGCTGAGTGGCTGCCTTGGTGGAAATCAAAACTCCCAAAGCCAATGCTACCATCAAATACAATAAGCTTAATGAAAGTAACAAGGGAAGACTCCCATGAATCGGTACCTCAAAAATGTAATATCCCATCGCAAAAACGAGCATCGCATCAATAAATGAAAGCAAAACATAGGGTACTATTTTTCCTAAAATAATCAGCATGGGTGGGAGAGGAGACACTAAAAGTAAGTCCATTGTCCCAGTTTCTTTTTCTTTGGCAATTGTAAGCGAAGTCATCATTGCTGAAATTAACATCAAAATCAATGCAGCTACTCCTGGAATGAAATTATAAGCTCCAATCAATTTTGGATTGTACATCATTCTTAATTCAGTTGCAATTTGATACTGTGGAACTGTAGATTTTGAATATTTTTTTTGAAAAGAAAAAATCATTTGGGAAGCGTAACTAGTCAAAGTCGTGGCATAATTAGGTTCTGATGCATCTGTAATTAACTGGATGGTTACAGGTGTCATTTTGAAAAAATCTTCTTCAAAATTTGGAGGGATGACAATACCCATTTTTACATTTCCAGCTTTGAACTCACCATCCAAGGAATTGATATTGCTAAGTAAATTGGTTAACTGGAAGTGTCCAGAGGCAGTTAGGTGCTCCACAAATTCATGACTCAAGTTATCTTTTGATTGATCGATAATTGAAATAGAAGCATCCTTGAATTCATTCGTCACCGTATATCCAAAAATCAAAACCAAGGCAATTGGCATCCCAAAAAGTATCACCAAAGTTCGAGTATCTCGAAGTATGTGAAAGGTTTCTTTTTTGACAAATGCTAAAAATATGCTTAACATTTTTTTGATTTTTATATTCCTAAATTAACCACGAGCAAGTTGAATAAATACATCATCCATCGAATCCACTTCAAACCTTTTCTTCAATTCTCGAGGTGTTCCGAGTGCCTCAATTTTTCCGTCAACCATAATGGAAACTCGATGACAGTATTCTGCTTCGTCCATATAATGTGTGGTGACAAAAATTGTAATACCATTGTTAGAAGCTTCATAAATCATTTCCCAAAATTGTCTTCGAGTAGCCGGGTCAACACCTCCAGTCGGTTCATCTAGGAAAATAATTTTTGGATCATGCACACTTGCCACCGCAAAAGACAATCTTTGTTTCCAACCCAAAGGAAGATCTCCTACCACTTTGTTGGCGTAACTTCCAAGGTTTAAATTTTCAATAATCGAAGCAGATTTTTCTTTAATTTTTTTTCTACTCAGACCATAAATTCCGCCATAAAAATTGATGTTTTGTTTGACCGTCAAATCTTCATACAAGCTGAATTTTTGACTCATGTAACCAATGTTTTCTTTGATGCTATCAGTCTGAGAAAATACATCAAAACCAGCAACCGTTGCTTGACCGTTGGTTGGTCTACTCAGACCGATGAGCATTTTGATGGCAGTCGTTTTACCTGCTCCATTTGCTCCTAGAAAACCAAAGATTTCCCCTTTTTTCACCTCGAATGTAATTGCATTTACGGCAGTAAAATCCCCGAATTTCTTAGTCAAACCTATTGCAGTGATTGCGTTATTTTCCATAATTAAAAATTACATTAAATCTAAAAAAACGTCTTCGATGCTTGCTATTGCTGGGTTTATCTCAATTTGAGTATGTCCTTTTTTTTCTAAAATCTCGGAAATTGAATTTGTAGTAATATTAGAATTTGTCGTCAAGTGAAGATATTCACCAAAAGGCTCCACTCGCTCGGTAAAAGGTTCCTCTCGAAGGTCTTTAAGCAATTGATAAAAGTCTTGTGACTTGATTTCAAATAGTGGTTTTGAATAACTTTTGGTGATGTTCTGAGGGGTATCAATTTGTAAAATTTTCCCTTCTTGAATCAGCGCAATTCGTTCACAAAGTGAAGCTTCATCCATATATGGTGTACTAACCAAAATCGTAATTCCATGGGCTTTTAATCGCTTCAACATTTCCCAAAATTCTGCGCGGCTGACCGCATCAACTCCAGTAGTTGGCTCATCTAAAAACAGTACTTCTGGCTCATGAATTAAAGCACAACACAGCGCTAATTTTTGTTTCATACCTCCAGATAGTTTTCCAGCTCTTCGATTTTTAAATGGTTCGAGTTGAACATAAATATCTTTGATGAGATGGTAGTTTTTTTCTATAGTCGTTCCAAAAATAGTAGCGAAGAAATTCAAATTTTCTTGCACCGATAAATCTTGATACAAGGAGAATTTACCTGGCATATAGCCAATGATTTTTCTAATTTTTTTATAATCTTTCACAGTATCAAAACTTGAAACTTTTGCGTGGCCTTCATCAGGAATGAGTAGGGTCGTGAGGATTTTAAATAGAGTGGACTTACCCGCTCCGTCAGGTCCAATCAAGCCAAACAGTTCTCCTTTTTTGACAGAAAAATTAATGTTAGCAACAGCTTGTGTGTCGCCAAATGATTTATTGATATTATTAATTTCAATGGCATTCATTTATTTTTCAGTTTTTGCTTCTTGATTTTTTTTATCAGAATTTGATTGATTAAAATTCACTTCAGCGGGCATTCCTATTTTCAAAAATCCATCTGGATTTGCCACTTTTGCTTTGATTGCATAAACTAAATTCACTCGATCTTCTTTAGTCTGAATAGTCTTTGGGGTGAATTCTGATTGCTCTGAAATCCAACTGATCGTTCCATCCAAAGTGGAATAATTATCAGAACCATTGTCGATCAACACTTCAATCTTTTGACCTAATTTTACTTCTTGTAACTGAAGGCTACTAGCATAAAATCGAAGTGTCATCGTATCCAATTCGCCAATCCGATAAAGCGGAGAACCCATTCCAACAAATTCATTTGGTTCGGTAAGTTTGGTCAAAATAGTACCATCAACTGGATTGTAGATATATGATTTTTTGATCTGATTATTGAGGACCGCAATCTGAGCGATTAATGGTTCTTTTTCAGCTAATATACTTCGATTGGCAATTTGAGTTTGAGAACGAATTGCCTCCATCCTTTTAGCCATTACTTCTATTTCGCCATTGATATCATCAAGTTGTTTTGGAGTGGCTGCTTTCTTTTCTAACAATCTATTTACACGATCTCTTTCTCTAATCATATTTGATTTTTGGTTTTGCAAAACTTCGATGTCCGCAAGAGTATTGCGTAGTTTCTTTGGAAGAGTATTGATACTTGCCTTGATTTGCAGTTTTTGCAAATGCAATGAAGTTGTATCAACCAAGCCGATTAATTTTCCTTTTTTTAATTGCTGACCTTCTTCGATATTGAAAAATATTAATCGTCCATTTGCCTCTGAACTTACTGTAGAAATGGTGGCTTCAAAATTTCCATAAGCATCAGAGAGTTCTATTTTTTCTTCACAAGAAAAAAGAAAAAGAGTGGTGAGGAGCAATAAAAATGATCTTCGCATTTTTAATTTTTTTATAGAAATTAGAAAAGTGTATTTATAAAGAATTGATTATCAATTAGTTGGGTGATCTTGTTAAAATCCTCCACGTTCGCTCCAGAATCCTACCTGAAGTTTTGCTAATTCTGTTTGATGAATCAATAAATTTTGTCGGGATAATAATTCAGCATTTACTTGGGTAATATATTCACTTGAAGTGATGACTCCTTCTTCAAGTTGGGCAGCCAATTGCTTTAATATTTCTCCTTGCAGGTTGGCTATTTTTTCATCTTGTTCGATAAGAAATAACAATCTATTTACATCTGCTTGGTATTGTGCTTTTTTAGAATTTAGATTGAAATTAAACGTCTCTTGAGCTTGAGATAACTTTTGAGATTGGAGAGACAATATTTCTTTATCTACTTTACTTTTATTCCAATCGGCGATTTTCCAATTCATTTGAATTCCAAGGATTCCATAAGGCGCAACTTCATCTGCTAAAAAATTTAATGGGTTAGGATATCCAATTCCAGCTTGTGCAAAAGCACTTAGTTGCAGTTTTTTTTCCACATCAACTATAGCTGATTGTGCAAGGATCGCTTCTCGTTGTAGTTTAAAATATTCTTGCTCAGGACGATTTAATTTTGGTATTTCAGTAGGAGAGGAGATGATTGGAAAATTAAGTTTTGCTTCATTTGATATTTCTTCACCAACTAAAATTGACAAAGTGTTGACCAATCCAGCAACTTGAAAACCCACATTATCTTGCATGGATTTTATCTCTAATTCTTTCACTTTTATTTTGGTCAATTCGCTTTCTAGGAGTACTCCCATTTCTAAACCAGCTGCTACTTGTGCTTTCCTTACTTCCAAGTCTTTAAGTGAAATATCAAACAATTTTGACTGCTCTCGGAGTAAAGTAATTCCAAAAAATAGTTGGTTAATGCGCTCTCGTAAAGCAAATCTATTTACTTCAATATTTTGCAAATCCGCTTTTAATTTAACTTCTTTTAGTGTTCGTTGAGCTTCATTGCGTCCTCCATCCAAAATTGAATATTGTGCTTCCGCATAGGTTTTGACCGACCAAATTGGTTGGTCAATTTCAATGGGAAACATGGGATTATCACTTTTTAAAGAAACACTTTGTGACTGAATTCTTCCATCTGCTTTAATGAATAGCTGAGGTTTTTTAGCAATGTCAAGTTGCTGTATTTCTTTTTGATAAATCTGTTCGAGCAATCCTGAGTTTTGTAGAATCGGATAATTTTTTTCCAAAAGAGAGTAAGCATCAAGCAATGATAATTCCGTTCTGGATTGTCCAAAATTCAGCGTGGAAATCAGTAATAAAAATCCAATAAAATAATTTCGTTGTTTCATCTTAACTTAATTGTTTAACCATTTGGTTAATTTGTATGCAAAAAAAATCAATCTGTTTTGAGCGCACTTTTGACAAAATCTAAGATCACTTTTTTCCGCTGCATCATTAATTGATCAAAATCTTTTTCAGATACTTCAAATAGCGTTTGGAAAATTGGCTTAGTCATAAATGGAAAAACCGTCATTCCAACAATATTTAAAAATAGCTGGATTGGAGGAAATTCTTTGATGTTCCCTTGAGACATTTCCGACATCATTTCCATCATAAATTTTTGGGCTGATGGAAAGTGCGAAGACTTCTTTTTTATCTCCTCGACGAATCTTTCTTGTTTTTGAGAGAGCTCAGACATCACAAAAAATGGAATTTCTGGATGCTCAGTCAGCGTGTCAATATAGGTGTTAATCAGTCTTTCAATTTTGTCCCAAAAGTTGCCTTCATATTCAATCGCTTTAGCTAAACGAGGAATCATAAAATTCAAAGTCTCTTTGATAATTTCATGATATAATTTGTCCTTTGAGCGAAAATAATAGTGCAACATCGCTTTATTAATTCCTGCCTCATCTGCGATTTCCTGCATTCTTGCTGCCGCAAAACCCTTTTTTACAAAGTGTTTTCGAGCGATTTCTAATATCTCTTGTTCTGTTACTTTTGCCATGTTAACCACAAAGTTAAACTAAATAGTTAAAAAGTCAAATGAAATTAAATTCTAATTTAATTTTTTGATGGTAGGTTGAAAATTTGGAGAAGAAATAAGGACATTATCTCCCAAAGAAAGGTGAGGATTTTCATTTTTATGGAGGACAATTTTGGCTATTTCTTTTCCAATTAAAATAGTCAAAATCAATTGCTCATGTTGACTTACGATGGAAACTATTTCTCCAGTTATTTGAAAATTTCCATTCATTTTTTCATTAGAAAATATTTTCAATGGATGTCCTTCCTGAATGATTTTGCCATGATCTAAAACCAAAACGTGATCTGACATTTTTAATACTTCCGCCAAATCATGGCTAATCAATATGGTGGTCAAATTATATTCCCGATGAACTTCTAAAATGTATTTTTGGATTTTACTTCTCATTTCTTCATCCAAGGCAGAGAGTGGTTCATCCAATAAAAGTAATTCTGGTTTTTGAACTAAAGCCCTTGCCACAGCAACTCTTTGTTGCTGGCCACCTGAAAGTCGATATGGCTTTTGATTTCGGAGGTCTCCAATTTCCATAATTTCAATTAACTCATCCAAAATTTTCTTGCTTTGATTTTTGTGTAAAGCAAAGCTCAGATTTTCAGAAATAGTCATGTTGGGGAAAAGCGCATAATCTTGGAAAACAAAACCAATTTTTCGTTTTTGTGGAGGGAGATTTATTTTTTGAGAACTATCTAACAGTACATTTCCGTGAATGGAAATTTTCCCAAAATCTGGATTAACCAACCCCGCTAAGATCCGTAGGGTAGAGGTTTTTCCGGCTCCTGATTTCCCATACAAAGTAACAAATTGGCCAGCCTCAATTCCAGTTTGGATTTCAAGTAGCATATCACCTGAAGGTGCATTTAGTTTTTTTTGTAGCAATATTTCTATCATTTCCAAAACCGTTTTAAATAACCTCCATTCACCACATAAACCAAAAGAAGGATAGAAAAAGTTAAGGCAAATAAGATCAAAGAGTAAGAATTGGCAGCAGAATAATTTAGAGATTCCACTTCATCATAAATCGCAATGGAAGCAACTTTAGTGACTCCAGGCATATTTCCTCCGATCATTAAGACTACTCCGAATTCTCCGATGGTATGCGCAAATGCTAAAACGATTCCAGTCAAAAGGGAAGGTTTGATGTTGGGCAAAAGGACTTTTGAAAGCGTCGTTAATTTGGATTTCCCCAACATATAACTTGCTTCAACAAGTGATTTTGAAAGATTGGAAAAACCTGATTGAATGGGATGAACCATAAAAGGTAAACTATAAATTACGGAAGCAAAAACTAATCCTTCGAAAGAAAAGACTAATCTTAAACCTAACCATTCGTCCAACCATTTCCCAAAATTATTGGATGGACTAAATGCAATGAGTAAATAAAATCCCAGCACGGTTGGTGGCAAAACTAAGGGCATGCTGACTAAAGTCTCGATGATAGGTTTGGTTTTGCTTTTGGAAAATGCTAACCAATACGCCAACGGAATGGATACCAACAATAAAATTATTGTAGTTACAAAGGCTAATTTAAAAGTTAAAAAAAGTGGTTCCCAATCCATGTGAAATCGAAGTCAAAATTTTTATCAAAAGCAAAAAGATCAACGTTTAATTTTATTGATCGGTTGAATACCCAAAAGTATTTAAAATTTCTTTACCCTTTTTGGAAAAAAGAAAGTCGGAAAATTTTTGAGCTAAAATTTCTTTTTTGGAATCGTTTTTTAAGCAAACAATTCCTTGTGCGATGGGCGAGTGAATCGATTGATCAATTTCTATCCATTTGCGTTTGTCTTTCATTTTGGG
>CAYGRM010000188.1:0-12662 GCA_964352225.1 uncultured Saprospiraceae bacterium
CTCAATCAGATAATCAATTCCATGGAAATCGATATTCATTTTTTTTGCTTTTTGAAAATGTTCGTGGGCTAATTTTTCTTGATTAATTTTTTGATAATAATAACCTAAATGTAAAAATACAAAGGCGTTCGAATCATCCAAAGATTTTGACTTTTCAAGATCAGCAAGACCTTTTTCGGTTTGTCCTAAACGAACTTTTGCTAGCCCTCGATTATTGTAGGCAAAGGCTGAATTTGGGTTGTGAATTATTGCAGAATCTAAATCATGAATAGCTTTTTCATATTCTCCAGTTTGAAGATAGGCGTACCCTCTATTTTCCAAAGTACTAGCATCTTGATAATTTTTGTAAAGGTATTTATTGAATGAATTGATGGCATTGGAATAGTCTCCTTTTTGCATTTGTAAATAACCAAGAACTGAAAAATCATTTAGTTCAATTTGTTTTTTTTCAAAAAGAATATCGTATTGATGGATTGCTTCTTCATACTTTTTTGCGGTCATCAAACATTGAATCAAACTCAAGTAAACCTGTTTATTTTCATATCCATCTTCGATTAGATTTTTGAAAATAGCAATTGCCTCGTCGTATTTTTTTTTATTATAAAAATCAATTCCTTCAAAATAACTCGGTGGAAATTTTCTCTCTTGAATGATCATCATTAATAATGTTCCATCATTGTATCCTAGGGATCCGTCATGCATCACCAATGGATTTTTTGAAGGGATAATATTCACCAAGAAATCCCAGATAGATGAAATAATAAAACAAGTAAATATGATCTCCACCAAATCACTCCAATCACCAAATCGAAGTAGCAAACCTAGGATTACGCCAATCAATAAACTAAAGATTGGTCCTCCTAAAACGATGATAAATTTCCCCCAATAATCGGTAGCTCCTTGGTGCTTGCAAAGTCCAATATTCCAATGCAAAAAATCAAATTTGAAAAACGTTTTTAATCTACCTAAGGTGAAATGAGAGCTGTTCTCCTCATCGCCATAGGAACCGATGTGAATTTGGACTTCTTCCTTGGTGAACGCTAGAGATGGTAATGCGTGCCCCATCTCATGAATATAAGTCGTAAGAATTCGTGCGAAGGCAAACCCCACGATCCATCCAACTGCCAACAAAATGCCCAAAAGAATTTCCATAAAAAATTGATTGTCAATATTTTAAATCAAAGAGAAAAATAGGGAAAATAGAGAAGTTAAATTTTGACAAGTGCTAAGCAAACCTTTAATATTTAAATTTTGTTCTATTTTTCGTTCCTTTGTTTTTCTTAATTTTAAAGTAACAAATTAATTATTGCAATTTGAAAATTGCGATTGATAAGTTTAAAAAATGCATAGAAACTGTTTCTTAAATAACTTCAATGTTTTAATCCACCAGAATATTATGAATAGAATTTTCCTTTTCACATTTGTTGTTTTTATTTTATTTGGAGAACAAGCTGATGCCCAGGTCATCCGACGACTGGAGGTTGGTTTTGAAAAAAATGGTTTGGATCTACAAAATCCATTTGCTGGAGGCTTAAACTCCCCAGAAATAAATGCGGTCGATTTGAATAATGATGGTGTGTTAGATGTGCATTTTTTTGATAAGGCTGGAGAAGTACATTTGACTTTTTTGAATAATGGTTCGACTGATGGAACTGCGTACGAATTTGCACCTGAGTATGCTGATAATTTTCCAGACACCAAAGGTTGGGTTTTGCTTAGAGATTATAATGGTGATGGAATTATGGATATGTTTTCTTATTCTGATAAACCCGGAATTCATGGTGTGAAGGTGCATCAGGGAAGTTATGAGAATGATAAAATTACTTTCAACCGATTATTTCATGCTGATGGGCCACATAATCTTTTATCTTTTTTAATTCCAAATGGAACCTATCCTCAAATTGCTATTACTAATGAAGATCTTCCTGCCATTGATGATATTGATAACGATGGAGATCTTGATATTTTAACTTTTGACCTTGGTGGAGCAACGATAGAAATGTATAAAAATCTATCTGTAGAAATGGGATATGGTTTAGATAGTTTGAAGTTTCAATTGTCTGATAATTGTTGGGGAAATTTTAAGGAAGCAGGTCTAAGTTCCGAAATTCAATTAGGAACCGATACGGATATTTGCCCATCACTTTGGAATCCAACCGTGGAAACTAGACACTCAGGGTCGACTATTCTGAGTTTTGACGATAATAATGATGGCGATAAAGAATTAGTTTTGGGAGATTTGAGCGGGCTGACATTGGTTTATTTAGAAAATGGAGGAACTTCTGAGAATTCATTTATTACTGACTTTGACCCAACTTATCCAAGTTATGATGTTCCGGTTGACATGCCGATTTTCTTAGCAGGATTTTATTTGGATATGGATAATGATGGAAATAAAGATTTGATCGCAGCTCCAAATAATTTTAAATCTTCGGAAGACGATCAAAACATCTGGTTTTATAAAAATGTAACCAACAACGAATTTCCAGAATTTGAATTTCAACAAAATGACTTTCTAGTGGAGACGATGATTGATAATGGAACAGGAGCGAATCCTACTTTTGCAGATGTCAATGCAGATGGTTTGCTGGATATGGTTGTTGGAAATATTACTTACTTTTTGCCTGGTGGGAATAAAGATTCGCGATTGTTTCTTTATGAAAATATTGGAACATTGAGTACGCCGAAGTATAAATTGGCTGATGATAATTACTTAGGATTAAATCAGTATAATTCTACGAGTAGTTATTTTAATTTTTCTCCAACATTTGGTGATTTGGATAATGATGGAGATCTGGATTTGTTGGTGGGAGAGGAGACAGGTAAGTTAATTTATTTTGAAAATACAGCTGGTGCTGGAAATCCTTTTTCCTTTGGGATGCCTAATTTAGAATTTCAAGGTATTGATGCAGGGCAAGGAGTTAATCCGCAAATCATCGATGTGAATCGAGATGGCTTAAATGATTTGTTGGTTGGTTGGAGATTAGGAAAAGTAATTTATTATCCTAACACCGGTACGGCAGGTGCTCCACAGTTTGAGTCCGATCAATTTACTGCTCCAAATGATCCAAATTTTGGAGGTATTGATACTCGAATTATTCCAGGGTTTGATGGAGCTGCTTCTCCAACGATGATTGATGTGGATGGAGAGTATGTTTTATATGTGGGGACTCAACGAGGGCGTATTGAGGTATATGAAAACATAGATGGAAACTTGGATGGCGATTTTACGATGGTTGATTCTACTTTTGGAAAAATCCGCGAAGGTCAAATTACTCATATTGACATAGCAGATATTAATGGCAATGGGAAGTTGGATTATATTGTCGGAAATAGTCGAGGAGGATTAGGATTTTTTACCTCTGATTCTCCCGTTTCGAATAACAATTTATCCAATGATAAATCATTGAATATCAAAGTTTTACCTAATCCAGCAAATGACTTTGTTTATTTTGAAATAGATGGATTTGAAGAAGGACAAACTCAGTTACGTTTGTTTAATTCAGTTGGGCAAATTGCATTGGAGAAAACTCTTCCATATTGGAAATCTGGAGTGGACTTGAGTCGGTTACCCGCTGGAATTTATTTTTGTGAAATTACGATTGGGCAAAATCGAGGGGTTAAGAAGTTGATTAAAAATTAAATTGAATCTCGAATATCCAACAAAAAGTAAGAATAGAGTTTACTTCCTGCAAAATTCCTTACTCCTTGTTGGATATTCGAGATTCAAAACTATCTAGCACCGAATAACAAACTCCCAATTCTAACCATCGTACTCCCTTCCTCTGCAGCAATTTCATAGTCTCCAGACATTCCCATCGAAATTTCTTTAAAGCTATCATCACCTGCAAAAAACTCCTTTTTCAACTCTATAAAAATATTTTTTAACCTTCGGAATTCATTGCGCACTTGATCTGTATCATCGGTGAACGTAGCCATTCCCATCACCCCAACAACTTTAATATTTTTAGAATTTTTATAAAAATCACTATTTAAAATCTCCTGAGCTTCAGATAGGTCAAGTCCAAATTTAGTATCTTCCTCAGCAATATGAAATTGCAATAAAACTTCAATCACTCGATCATTCTTTCTGCCTTGTTTTTCAATTTCTTTCAACAATTTCAGGCTATCCACAGAATGAATCAATGCCACAAATGGAGCAATATATTTTACTTTATTAGTTTGCAAATGACCGATCGCATGCCACTCAATATCTTTCGGAAGAGCCTCATATTTCCAAGTCAATTCTTGCACCTTATTTTCTCCAAAAGCTCTTTGACCTTGATCGTATAATTCTTGAATAGCCTCTGCGGGTTTAGTTTTCGATACGGCGTCCAAAGTGGTTGAAGTTGGAGCTAATTTTTTTAAGATTTTATTAAACATAAGTATGAATTTTTATACCTCATCTTTTGTCCCATTTCCTGAAAATGAGAAGGAATTGGGAATGAGGTGTCTATTTTTTATAAAAACATTAACAAGCAAAGACTGACTAAGTTCGGCACGTTTTTCGTTTTTCAAATATTACTTTTTAAAACAATATTTAAAAATTTAAATCATGAGTAATTTTCAATTTCAACGAGCAGAAAGAATCACCAAAAGAAAAGCATTAGTTTTCACTATTCTTTTCCATGTATTGTTATTTGGTGGAGTTACTTTTGGAACTGAAATGGGCGATAAAATAACCGATACCATCAAAGAGTATTTTCAAGGAGAACAACCTGTGAAAAGCATTAAAGAACCGTTAGCTAAAAACAAAAAGTGAATAATTGCCTTTGGTAATTATTCACTTTTCATTTCTTGAGTTTGTTTTTATTTAAAATAAACCATGCAATTCTCCAGAAACCATATTCATTACTTTTCCTAAATCTTCTGGATTATTTTTGAAATCCATCGTGTTCACATCAATCACTAAAAGTTTTCCAGATTTATATCCAGCTATCCATTCTTCGTATCGTTCGTTTAATCTTTTTAGATAATCCAAACTCATATTTCCTTCATAATCTCTACCTCTAGATTGGATATGAGAAACTAAAGTTGAGATATCAGCTTTCAAATAAATCAACAAATCTGGAGCTTGAACTTGGGAAGTCATGGTTTCAAAAAGGTCAGAATAATTCTCAAAATCACGTGTGGTCATTAATCCCATATCATGTAAGTTCGGAGCAAAAATGAAGGCATCTTCAAAGATGGTTCGATCTTGAATGACTGTTTTTTCCCCATTTAGAATATTCAGAATTTGCCGATATCGACTATTGAGAAAATAAACCTGAAGGTTGAAGGACCAACGTTTCATGTCGCCATAAAAATCGTTGAGATAAGGATTATCTTCAGTTGATTCATACTGAACTTCCCATCCGAAATTTTTACCTAATTGAGTACAAAGTGTCGTTTTCCCTGCTCCAATATTTCCTGCAACTGCCACGTACTTGACTTCTTTTTTTGTTTCCTCTGACTTCATTGTTATCTTTTAAGAATTTGTGTATTATAATTTTATCAAAAGCGATTTGTTTTTAGTGATGGATGATGTGTGAAATAGTTCATTTTTTTAATCTGTAGGATTCATCACTTTTACTTATTAGTGTATCACTTCTTTTTACTTAGCATATTTAATAAGTTGCGAAAATACGATTACTATAATTATTTTTGGAATGTATGGGTTTAAAGTTTTCCACTAACTTAAAGAAGTTGTAAAAAACTTGTTAAGCTTGAAAATTCAAGGTGAGCTTTTGAATATTGGAATTTAAAAATGGTTAATTTGCAATTCCCTTTGAAGAAATGAATTAAAAAATGCGATTGACAGATAAAAACCTATCAATCATCTAATATTTTAAAATGAAAATAGATCAATCATTAATTTCAAGACTTGAACATTTAGCTCGCTTGGAACTTTCGGAATCAGAAAAAGAAGGTATTCGAAATGACCTCAACAACATTCTGCAAATGGTAGAAAAAATGGATGAGCTGAACACAGATAATGTTGAACCCCTTATTTACATCAATGAACAACAAAATGTGTGGAGAGAAGACAAAGTTCAACATCAAGTAGATCGAAAAGAGGCACTCAAAAATGCTCCTGATAAAAATGAGCAATTTTTTAAAGTCCCAAAAGTGATTAAGTAATTGGCTCTTTCAATGTTTTACACTTGGCGAGTCTCCCAAATAAGTTCAGGAAAAATAAATGAGTAAAAGTTGTAATGGTAGAACGCTGCCCAATTAAAATTCAATCAACAAAAAGATAAAATGGATCCAATTATTTCAGTTAAAGAATTACGGAAAACTTATATAATGGGAGTGGAAAAAATCCATGCCCTAAAAAATGTTTCCGTTGATATAAGAAAAAATGAATATGTTGCTTTGATGGGGCCTTCTGGTTCTGGAAAATCTACATTGATGAATTTATTAGGTTGTTTGGATACACCTAGTAGTGGAAAGTATCATTTAAATGATATTGATGTAAGTGAGATGAGTGATGGAGAGCTAGCAGAAGTCCGAAATAAAGAAATTGGATTCGTTTTCCAAACCTTTAATTTATTGCCTCGATTATCTGCTTTGGATAATGTTGCACTACCGTTAGTTTATGCTGGTTTGGGGAAAAAAGCAAGAATAGAAAAAGCGGCTAAAGCACTAAATGCCGTTGGCTTGGGAGATAGAATGGATCACAAACCCAACGAACTTTCTGGAGGTCAGCGACAAAGAGTTGCCATTGCAAGAGCTTTGGTAAATGATCCTGCGATCATCTTAGCCGATGAGCCAACGGGTAACTTGGATACCAAAACTTCCATTGAAATTATGGAAATTTTGGAAAGATTACATGAGCAAGGCAACACGATTATTTTAGTAACTCACGAGCCTGATATTGCTGAACATGCCCATCGGATTATTCGATTGAGAGATGGATTAGTAGAAACGGATGAGAAAAACGAACAAATTGTTCGAGCAGCAGAAAGGTGAAATAATAGTGAGGAGTCTTCATTATCAAAACTCATCACTCATCAAAATAATTACGATTGTTAAATAAAATTGAGAGCGAATTTGAACAAAAATCAAATTCGCTTTTTTAATAGCTAGAATTAATTGTTTACTTTTAGAGACTGTTTTGAAATGTAATTTATTTAACCAAAAAACGCTAAAAATGGATAATAGTAAAATTGTAAAAAAATATTCGAACGGAGAAGTTACCGTAGTGTGGGAACCAAGTAAATGCATTCATGCAGGTAATTGTGTTCGAGGATTACCCGAAGTATTTAATGCTAAGGCTAAACCTTGGATCAATATCGAAGGAGCTGATACTCAATCAATTATCAGTCAAGTGAATGATTGTCCTTCCGGTGCTTTGTCTATTTTAGAAAAGGAAGTAGCAAAGCCAGATTCCCAATCTAATACCCAGGTTGAATTGATGAAAAATGGACCGTTGGTGATCGATGGAGAAATTAAATTGACCCAAGCTGATGGAAGTGAAATTTTGAAAAATAAGAAAACTGCTTTCTGTCGATGTGGAGCTTCTTCCAGAAAACCATATTGCGATGGATCACACACCAAAGCAGGATTTATAGGATAAAAAAATTAGTTTTTAAACAACTTCATTTAGCAAAAGTCAAATAAATTAAGATAAAAAATGGCATTTAAAATTTATACAAAAACAGGTGACGCAGGCGAAACAGGTTTGTTTGGTGGAAAACGATTACCCAAGAGTCACCTTCGAATAGAGAGTTATGGAACGGTTGATGAGCTCAATTCATGGATTGGACTTATTCGAGATTTGACAGAGTATCCAAAGACCGAAGGTGTTTTGGAAAATGTACAGAATCGATTATTTGAAATTGGTTCCAATTTAGCAACGGATCCCTCAAAAAAAATGGATGTACCTGAGGTAAAGCAATCAGCTATTGCCCTATTGGAACAAGAAATTGATAGCATGGAAGGGGAGTTATCTCCTTTAAAAACATTTATTTTACCAGGTGGTCACCCGATCGTTTCACAAATTCATATTGCGAGATGTGTTTGTCGAAGAGCCGAAAGGGGAGTGGTCGGACTAGCTATTATTGATGAAGTACCTGAAATATTAATTCAATATCTCAATAGATTATCAGATTATTTATTTGTTCTTTCTCGCTGGGTAGGAATGAAATTAGACGCAAAAGAACTTCCTTGGATACCAGAGAAATAATGGGTAAAGGTGAACGATTAATTTTAGTTTGTAATTCACTCTAGTATTAATCGTTCACCAATCAATATTATTTTCCCCGTTTTTTTATCTTCATTTTGATACCATATTTGGGTTGGAGTGTAACATAAGGCATGGCTTCTATTATTTGGTTTTTGGCCAATTCAAAATTATATCTTTTTAATAATTCTAAAATAACCATTTGCATTTCCATCATGGCAAAATTATTTCCAATGCAAAGCCTTGGACCACCACCAAAAGGCATGTAGGCAAATGAAGGTTTTTCCTTCATATTTTCTTTTTCAAATCTTTCCGGTTTAAATTTTTCAGGTTCGTTCCAGTATTTTTTGGAGTGATGCAAACCATAAATGTAAATAGCAAACATTCGATCTTTTGGAATGTGATATTCTTTGATGTCATCTGGTGTATTAGCTAATCTATCAGTAATCCAAGCAGGTGGATAAATTCGCATGGTTTCCTGAATTACTTGAGTTGTATATTTTAATTTCGGAAAATCAGAAAATTCAACTTTTCGATCTCCCACAACTTCCTGATATTCTGCTCGAATTTTTTCAGTTGCTTCAGGATTTTTACATAATAAATAAAACGCCCAAGCAAGTGCGTTCGCTGACGTTTCATGACCTGCTACGAAGAGAATCAAGGACTCATCGAGTAATTGTTGGTCGGTCATTCCTTCACCATTATCTTCGTAACGAGCTGCCAAAAGCATGTCCAAAAGATCATCATGAGATTTTCCACTAGCTCGCCTTTCTTGAATAATTCTCAAAATGATGGCTCTTGATTCTTGAGAAATTTTGAATTGACGTTTTGATTTTCCACTTAAATAAAACCAAGGGATAAGATATGGTTGTCGAAGTCTTTGGACTATATATTCTTGGATCTCTTGGATGTTGTTAGCAAGGGTAATCAATTCTTGATCACTTACACTTGTAGTGAAAAGAGATTTGGCTACGACTTGAAAAGCCATCTTTGTCATTTCTATAGAAAGGTCGAATGGTTGGTTTTTGGCAGCTAATTTATCCAAACCCTTCCAAGACTCCTGCACTACTTTTAACATAACATCAGAGAGTCCAGCTAATTTTGTTCGATGAAAACCAGGTTGAATTAATCTTCGTTGTCGCAACCAATAACTACCATCACTAGTCAATAATCCTTGACCGGCAAATTGTGCAATCATCTTAGTTTGAATTTCAGATTTGCGGTAATTACGATTATTTTTCTGCATCACATGTTGGACGATTTCTGGGTCAGTTGTGAAGATAGCTTTGGTAAATCCACCCATGTACATTTCGAATATTTCTCCTTTATCTGCGACAAATTCATTCAGCACAGGAAGTGGATTTTTTACAAATCTAAAAGCATTTGCTAAGGTGGTAAGTCTAGGAATGAGTGGGATTTTTTTACTCATAAGTATTTGATTTTCAGTCGATTAAGTTGAGTGCTGGTGGAAAAACATTAGTTTTTTAATCATATTTCAAATTTAATGATTATTGTTGTCAAAAATGATAGAGAGATGAAAGAATTCTAAAATGGATTAGTTCTGAATAAAATATGGTCTAAAAATTCAATGTAAAAATAACTACAGTCACACCTATGCTTTCTTTCCAAAAAAAATCATTAGTATATAATTTTCTTTTATTAAAAAAAGGTTAAAAATGAAGACTTGGTATAAATCTTGTTTTTCCCAAAGTCATGTTGTTTTAGTTTTTTAGCCCCAATAAAAACTTCAACTTTTTCGTTTGGAAAAATAATCCCTTCTTCTTTTTCCAAAAAAAAATCCCCACCTAACTATAAAAATCCTAACACATAATTTACTATCTAATACTTCAAAATGGAAAATACTAATAACCTTTTTTTACTATTTGCCGTCTGCTTAATTTCAACCTATTCGGTTCAAGGATCTAGCAACCTTGTAGATTCACCGACCATAGCTTTGTCAGAAATTTCAAATTTGGTTGTTCCTTGTAGTAAGAGAACCAAATATTGTAAAGGAAAGGTAAAGTTTAAAGATGGAAGTTCTTATCAAGGAGAGTTTAGATATGGTGAACCACATGGAACAGGTATTTATCATTGGTCTGATGGAGAAACTTACGAAGGAGAGTTTGTGAATGGCTTAAGACATGGAAGAGGTAAGCACGTTTTTAATAATAATGATGAGTATGAAGGGGAATGGGAATTTGGAATGATGCATGGAGAAGGTATTTACTATTGGGAGAATGGAGGGCAGTACAAAGGGGAGTTTGTTGAAGGGCTGATGCAGGGAAAAGGAAGAATTATGTTACCAGATGGTGAGATCTATGAGGGAGAATGGAAAAATGGATTAGCCGATGGAAAAGGAACATATACTCGATTAGATGGTAGTAAGTATAAAGGAAAAAGTAAAAAAGGGGAACGACATGGTTCTGGAAGAATTGTGTGGAAAACTGGGGATTATTTTATCGGAAAATGGAAACATGGAAAGATCAACAAAACGGGAACTTTCCACTATAATAATGGAGATCAATTTACAAGTATCTGGGATGAAGGTGAAATGACAGGAAAGGCAACGTATAAATTTCGAGATGGAAAAGAAGTGGAAGGAGACTTAAAAGAAGTAGAGAGACAAGTGAAAGGAAATGAGGAGAGAATGGAAGAGATTATGCCTAATCTTGGATTAACTTGGTATGCCATAGCACTAGAATACAAAGCGGCAAAAAGGTATGATTTGGCAATGGAAAATTTGAAATTATCGCAAAAATATATTCCAGCTTCTTCGGATTTGAATAAGTTAGTACATCAAGAAATCGAAATCATCCAGAAAAAATTAGACGAAATTGAAGGTCTATAAATCAATAACTAGCATTACAAAAACTTAATAAACATCCATCCAAAAACCGAATTTTAAAAACTGTGCAGATTTTCTGTGCAGTTTTTTTTTGCCAAAAACTAGGCAAGGTTTTTAAGCAGTAATAAGTGTAAAAGTTAAAGTCTTTATAAAATAGCGACTGTCTTAATCAAGTTGAGCTTTCTATTGTTGTAGATACAATAAATTATTTCGAATTCTAAAAAGTTAATTCCATGATTAAAAAAAGATTTCTTTTCCTTTTTCTCGTTGTTGCATTTTTTATTCCTAGATCTTTTTTGTCATTGGTTTTATCTCATCATCAAGATGAGGTATCTTTTGTTTCGAATTTAGAAAATAATAAAATTTTTGTAGAGGATTATAAGGCTCAATGCCTGAAAGCTCTTTCTTTTTATCCAGAGTTGAAAAATGTGAATATTGAATTTCGAGAAGCTGATATTGGAACAACTTTGGCTGCTCGACCGATTCTCACTAGTTTTTTTAATACTGATTATGAAAGAAAATATGAGGTGATATTTAATAATGCTAATGATTGCGAAGTTCTATTTTCTGAATTACCAGAGGAAGGTCAGGTTGGAATTTTGGGACATGAATTAGCTCATATTTTAGATTATGAGACTAAAAGTTTTGGTCAGTTATTAGTAACTGGTTGTTTTTACATTAATGCTCACAGTATTCGAAATTATGAACGAGGAATTGACCGCGTGACGGTAGAGAGAGGATTAGGAAAAAAATTGTATGATGCTTATCATTACATTTTAGAGGAATCTCAAGCTTCTTCAAAATATAAAAATTTTAAGAAATTCACCTATTTAGAACCACAGGAAATTTTAGAACATGTTAGAGAATCTAGAGTAAAAGTTGGTTTCTAAAGTTATAAACAAAAAGGATTAAAAAAAAAGTGCGTCATGGAAATCAAATTCCATAACGCACTTTTTAACCTTAAAACCCTTTATTTAATTATTTGTAAGCAAACTTTTGCTTGTATTTTTTTTCTATCTGATGTTTCAATTCTTTTCTAGCGAAGAAAATTTTACTCTTTACTGTACCGATTGGTAAGTCGAATTTCTCAGCAATTTCTTGGTATTTATAACCTTCATAGTGCATTAAAAATGGAACTCTAAGACCTTCGTCCAAATTGCCAATAATCTCTGTCAACTCATCCATCATAATATTACTATCTCCTTCATTAGCAATTACATTTTTCCCAGAATTAATGTAATAATTGTTATCTGTTGAATCCATGATAACATTTGCTCTTACCTTTTTTCTATAATCGTTGATAAAAAGGTTTTTCATAATGGTAAAAACCCACGCTTTGAAGTTAGTACCTGTCTGAAACTTATTTTTGTAGGTCAAAGCTCTAAAAGTAGTCTCCTGATATAAATCTTTTGCTCTCTCTTTATCCTGTGTTAATTTGTAAGCAAAAGCATTTAACATTTGAGAAAGTTGTTGGTATTTAGATTGAAATTCAGCGGTAGTCATTTCTTTATGGATTTTAATTTTAATAATTTTTTTCTTGCATTATAAAGGTATAGTTTTGTTTAACAAAAACAAAATAAAAGTTAAACAAAATGAAAAATAAATTTTTTTATTTTTACTAGTATTAAGTTTTATTGTCATAAAGCATTGATA
>CAYGRM010000189.1:0-12629 GCA_964352225.1 uncultured Saprospiraceae bacterium
ATTTATTTACTTAATCATAAAGCAATGAGGAAAACTAAAATTTCAAATTTCTCATTCTTTTCAAAATCTTATTTTCACAATGGTAAAAATAAAATCTCAGTACCTGAAAAAATCAGTAAAAAATCTTAAAACTGCTACGATGATTATTGGTAGTGCTTTTATTATGTCTGGTTTAGTGTCTTCTTGTGGCGACAACACAGAATACGCAACAGAAGAAGTTTTGAGCCCAACCCAAGGAATCGTCACCGAAGTAAAAGAAATGGAAAAAGATTTATTTAAAATTACTGATGAAACAATTGTCGATACTAAAGCTGATTCAAGAATTATAGCTGAATACATCGATGGAGCAAGAGATACATTTACACTCGAAGAAGCTAAATTAGTGAATGCTGAAAATCCAACTCGATTAAGTTCTATGAGCGGAGTTTTGATGGGTGGAATGATGGGATACATGTTGGGAAAAAGTATGAGTACACCTGTTTCTAAATCTGCCTACGCAAATAATAGTGCCTACTCAAAGAGTAACACTTCAACTACTAACTTAAAATCTTCTGCCACAAGAACAACAGTTTCAAAACCTAAATCTGGATTCGGTTCTTCAAAATCATCTAGATCTTATGGTGGATAGAATTATCAAGCTGCCGGGACGAGCTGAAACCATGATCCGAGAAAAAGGATATGCCTGGTTTTTGGATGGTGATAATGATGAATATTTAACGGACGATGCGATTTTAATTAGTCAAGCAGAAACCGATAAATTAGTGGCTGCTTCGGAAGCCTGTTTTGTCCTCTACGAAAAAGCACTAGACCATATTTCGAAAAATGATTTATGGTCTAGGCTTGGTTTACCTCCAGAAATTCTTCCTTTGATTCATCATGATATGAAGCGGAATTTGCCGCACATTATCGGTCGATTGGACTTTGCTGGAGGTATCGAACAGATGCCTACCAAGTTGATTGAGTTCAATGCGGATACCAATACGATTATGCCTGAGTCAGCTCTTTTTCAATCATGGATGTACGAGCCTGTCAAAAAAGAATACAAAGGTCAAATGAATTTTTTGCACAAAGATTTGGTGCAAGCATTTGTTGATTTGAAGCAACAATTTCCAGATCGACCTGCAACTTTATTATTAAGTTCGCTAGGTCATGTGGAGGATCGTTTAAATCTTAATGTGATTTACAAAGCGGCCTTGGAAGCAGGTTTTGAGGTGGAATATGCTGATTTGGAAAAGGTGGTTTTTGCAGAAGATGGCGTTTTTCTTCATGCGCCGGATGGCTACAAACAGTTTTTCTTTTTCTTCAAATTGATTCCTTGGGAGTTCATCATGTTTGAAGAACCGGACTTGATGAATATCCTAGTTGACCTTTCGATCAATCATGATTTGATTGTTTTGAATCCATCGTACAGCATTGTTTTTCAAGCCAAACATATCATGTCAATTATGTATGAAATGTTTCCCGAAAATGACTTGTTGCTACCCACTTACGATAGCAAAAATTTTCTCAAAGGAAAACAATATGTCCAAAAAGGAAACTTTGGACGACTCGGCGAAAATATCAAAATAGTCGATCCATCAGGAGAAACGATTGCTAAAACGAAAGGTGACTTTGGAGATTTTACTAAAATATTTCAAGAGTTTGCAGAAATGTATGCGGACGAAGATGGCGACATTTATCAGCCAAGCATGTTTTTAGTGGATGGGCGAGCGAGTTGTATTTCGTTTCGGAGGAGAGATGATTTGATTATTGATGACGATGCGGAGTTTGTACCGCATGTGATTTTTTAACCCCCGACCCCTAAAGGGGACTTTTGGCTTTCCTTCCAAATGGAAGTATTACTTTCATTAATTTAGGGAATTGCTAAGATAAAAATTGGGGAATTATTTTTTACAAATAGTTCCCCAATTATGTTTTATAAGAGAAATGTCAAATCAATGAAAGTAAAAAACACCTTATAAGAGGAAAGCCAAAACTCCCCTTTAGGGGTCGGGGGTTAACTGCGCTATTTGTTTCACCATCGCCATACTCCCCCGATCATGACTACTCACCACCTCCTTTTTTGCCTCCAAGATTTCATTCAAATAATCACACGCTGCTCGGACATCCATCTCCAAGTTACAAGTGAAAATATCAATCGCAGCAAAATCATATTCTGGCCAAGTGTGAATATTGATATGACTCTCTTCAATTACAATCGTCCCTGAAACACCATAAGGTGAAAATTGATGAAAGTACTGTTGAACCAAAGTGGCATTTGCTCGATTTGCAGCTTCGACCATCACTTTTTCAATAAAACTGACATCATTTAATAACGCCGTTTTACAACCATATAATTCGAGCATCGTTTGCCTTCCCAGTATTTGTTTCATATTTGAATTCAATGTTGTTAAATTTTTAGAAGGCTAAAGATATTAATATTCTTTTTCCTCAAGAAAACTCTATTTTAATATTCTATTAAACCCTTGATCCGCATATTCTGTAAAACTCCATGTTGGAAAAGAAATAAGAAACACTTTAAACTAAATAACTTAACATATTTATTTCTTTCTTAACCATCAATTTTCCTACCTTTGCAAATTACCCAAAATACAAGATAAATAGAGGTGTTTTATGATTGCAACGGAAGAAATGAAGCAATTTAAGAAGGATTTTAAAGATTTGAATGAGGCACAGAAGAATGTGGTTAAAATCCTCTCAATTGCTTATGAATATATGAAAATAGAGGAACTTCGTACTTGTCTCAACCATTGTCGTATCACCGATGCACATGGAAAGTATTTCAAAAACGAAGAAGTTTTATTACAGTTTTTGGAATTAATGGAAGGCAAAGGATTTGTCCATATTTTCGAAGATGAGGAGAGAGAGACCCAAGTAGAATGTACTCGTTCTATGATTGAAGGAGTGATGCGATTTGCGGTGATCGATCATTCATTTGACTTTTATGTAAAAAATATCAAAGATCTTTTTCCATTTCGAGGTTGGTATGGACAACTGAAAGGCTTTCATCGTTCGGTGAGAGAGATGCGAATCGCCCTCTATCAAGGTCGGTGGGAAACCTTTAATTCGGTCTACACTTACGCGACGAATCACCACAAAGAGCAGCTCGTAGATTTTGATTTATTTCATCAATTATTTGATGATCCATTTGACCATCGGTGGCTGAGTACCTTTCATTTGAGTATTCAGGCAGAAGTTGTAAAAGTATTGTTATATGATGCTTTGAAAAATTTAGAACCGATTGATGATTATTTAGATTTTCTAAAAAATCATCCAAATCTTCGGGATGAAGAAGATGACATTAATCCATATTTAGATCTTCTCGTTACAGGACTTTTATTGCAAGGTAAAATAGAAGAGGCCAAGTCCTACGCAAATATTAAAGACATGGATATGTCTTTTTTGATGCGGCAGGGTTGGATAGATTTTTTGAGAAAAAGGAATAACGAAAGTCTTTTCAATTATGCTAAAGCATTAAAAATTTATCGAAAAACTTGGGCTCATCGAGAATCTTATTTTCAAGAAATAAGCGGCATTTTTCACCTTTTAGCGCTACTCAAAAAACAAGATCCAACTAGTTTAACCCAGATCGAAGAGTATGCTTTTCAAACTCGGAAAAGTAAATTCAAAGTTCCTTTTCAATGTCTTCAATCAGCTGCTTCTTATTTGCAAGGTGAATTGCGTCAAGCCAATTCATTACTGAATAATGTAAAAATATCATCGACTTTAAGTTTGTTTTTTTATGTATTAGTGAGTCGATGGAATCAAAAAAATATTGAGGAGAAGTGGATTGAGGAATTAGAAGTTTTATTTAAAGCTGCGCAAAAAAATGGGTTCGTTTGGTTTGAATTACAAATTGCTGCTCTTTTAGCAGAATTGGAACTGAGCGAAGAAAAAACACAAAAATATGCTCAAATCGCTCAACGATTAGAAGAGAAAACTGGAATGGAAACGATCATTTCCATTGTCAAAGTAACGGAACGTTGGGCACACTCGCTCGACTTGTTGAGCACAATGGGATTGGAAGAAGGCGCTTCAAGAAATTCACGTGGAAAAAAATCACGTGTGGCTTGGTTTGTAGATTTTGACCGAAAAGAAATTCAACCCAAATTACAGATTTTGGGCAATGATGCAATATGGAGTAAAGGCCGAAATATTAGTTTGAAAAAAATCTCCATGCTCGATGTGGAAGGGTTAACTAATGACGATCATCGAGTCGTCAAAGCGATCAAATCATTTCAATATGGGTACAATGCTACCGCTAATTACGAAATAGATTTTGACGAGGCAATCAAAGAATTGGTAGGTCATCCATATTTATTTTTAAAAGATTCTCCAGGTGTCGTGGTCGAACTTTTGGAAAAAGAACCAGAACTTTCTGTTGAGCCAACGAAGGATGGTTTTGAGATGAGATTCATGTATGATTTCGATACGAAAGGAACCGTTATCGTCAAAGAAACGCCAACTCGATACATCATCATGAATGTGGAGGAACGCCATATCAAAATTCAAAAAGCACTCGGTGGCGGCGCTCTAAAAATTCCAGATAGAGCTAAAGATCAATTACTCAATGCGATTGGTCATGTTTCCAAAACGGTGACCGTGCAATCAGGCTTGGATGAACATTTGGAAGGTATTCCGACGGTAGAAAGTGATGCTTCGATTCACATTCATATGTTGCCAAGTGGGAATGGTTTTAAGATGGAGTTTTTTGTAAAACCATTTAAAGATCAACCTCCCTATTTCAAACCAGGGGAAGGTCGAAAAAATGTTATAGCTGATATTGATGGAGAACGAGTTTTAGCACGAAGAAATATCGAATTGGAAGCTGCCAATGCTCAATTTATAGAAGATGCTTGTCCTGCATTTGAGTTAGTACCATCACATAATCGAGAATGGTTATTTCCTGATGCGCCAAGTTGTTTGCAGGTTTTGATGGAAATCGAACCTTTGCGAGAAGAAGGAAAATTGATCTTGGAACATCCCAAGGGAGAGCAACTTCGACTTAAAGGAACGATTGGATTCGATCAAGTTTCGATGCGGATTCAGCGAGACAATGATTGGTTTGGGGTGACTGGAAAAGTGAGAGTGAATGATGATTTAGTGATCGACTTTAAGGAATTATTGGATAAAGTGGAAGGCTCAACTTCCCAATTTATTGAAGTAGGAGAAGGTGAATTTATTGCCTTGACCGAATCCTTACGAGATCAAATTTCCAAAGTAAATGCTTTACTGGTAGATGGGGAAGAAGGAATGAATTTTCATCCTTTGGCTGCGCCATTGATGGAGGAGTTTGCAGGATATATTCAGGAGTTGGAAGTAGATGCAGGTTGGAAGATTCACTTGCAAAAATTAGATTCTATTCAAGATTTTTCAGCGGAAGTTCCTACTGATTTTAAAGCTACTTTGCGTATTTATCAAGAGGAAGGTTTCCAATGGTTATCACGATTAGCGCATTGGGGAGTAGGTGCTTGTTTGGCTGATGATATGGGATTGGGTAAAACGATTCAAGCATTGGCGGTACTCGTAGATCGAGCAAAAGATGGACCAGCAATGGTTATCGCACCAGCGTCGGTTTGTAGAAACTGGTTGCGGGAAACCGAAAAATTTGCCCCAACGTTGAACCCAGTTTTGTTTGGTCAAGGTGACCGGGAAAGTATTGTTAGGGATTTAGGGCCAAATGATTTTTTGATTGTAAGTTATGGTTTGTTACCCCAAGAATCTGATTTATTGGTTTCCAAAAAATTCAATACGATAGTACTTGATGAGGCACAAGCGATTAAAAATAGAGCGACCAAACGTTCCCGAGCAGCCATGCAGCTAAAAGCTAATTTTAAAATATTAACTACCGGAACGCCAGTTGAAAATCACTTGGGGGAATTGTGGAATTTATTTAATTTTTTAAATCCTGGGTTACTTGGAAGGCTGCGAAGTTTTCAAGAAAGATTTGCGATGCCTATCGAAAAGATGCAAGACAAAGAGCGTCGAGATCAGTTGCGTCGATTGATTCAGCCATTTATTTTACGTCGCCGCAAAGATGATGTTTTGAAAGAGTTACCAAGTAAAACTGAGATTACTTTGACCGTCGAATTGTCTGAAAAAGAACGAGCATTTTACGAGGCATTGCGACAACAAGCGGTGGAAAATATTCAAGACTCTAGCGCAGAAAACGGAAGTTCGAATATGCAAATCTTGGCAGAAATCATGCGCTTACGACAAGCAGCTTGTAACCCAAGAATGGTCATGCCAACTTCCGAAATAGAAAGTTCCAAAATGCAATTGTTTGACGAAACCATCGAAGAATTATTGGATGGAGGACACAAAGCATTGGTCTTTAGTCAGTTTGTCAAACACTTAAATTTGGTACGAGAATTACTCGATCGCAAAGGAATTAATTACAAATACCTAGATGGTAGCACACCACTCAAAAAACGTGAGGAAGCGATCAATGCCTTCCAATCAGGTGACGGAGATTTATTTTTAATTAGTTTAAAAGCGGGTGGGGTAGGACTGAATTTGACTGCTGCAGATTATGTTTTACACCTGGATCCTTGGTGGAATCCAGCAGTTGAAGATCAAGCATCGGATCGGGCGCATCGAATTGGGCAAACTCGTCCGGTGACCATTTTAAGATTAGTCGCAGCAGATACCATTGAAGAAAAAATTGTTAAACTGCATAGTCTGAAAAGAGACTTGGCGGATAGTTTGTTGGAAGGAACAGATTCGACGGGAAGAATGTCTGCGGATCAATTGTTGGAGTTGATTAAGGAAGTTTAAAATTAATGATGAACGGTTCGGTTAATGATAAAAGTTCCAATTTTTGATTTCTATTTTTGGAGCTAACCGATCAATATTTAGCCATTAAAAATGAGTTATTTAAAAAAAAGGATACCACAAAATTCTATCAAAAAAAATGCTTGGGTGGCATTTTTTTTAGGATTGTCGGTGTTTTTAATATTAACTGTTTTCCAACCTTTCGGTACATATAATTTTCAGGATTCTGCCAAAACTTTATTGCTTTCAGGCTACGGCTTTGTGATTGGGATAACCTATTTTATTTTTGCGAATGGCTTACCTTTCGTTTTTTCTAGAATATATAAAAAAGAGAGTTGGACTTTTGGAAAAGAAATTATTCACATTTTTGTGGTGTTCTTTTTAGTAGTCGTGGCAACTTATATTTATCGAAATGTAGCTTTTGGGCTGGGTTATCAATTAAGAGATTTTTTGGTTTATTCAAGTATGGCATTCGCAACAGCTGTATTTCCATTGTCATTAATTTTTGTCATCCGACTGATGCAACTCAAAAATAAACCAACCATTATTTATCAAACAGCCCAAGTTCAGCAAAATATTTTTATCACAGTCGAAGGAGAAAACAAAAACGAAAAAATAAAATTTGCCAAGGAAGAATTACTTTTTATCAAAGCTTCTGAAAACTATGTAGTGATTCATTTGGATAAAAATGGAAAGGTAACCAAACATATATTGAGAAGTTCGTTGAGCAAGTTGGCAGAGCAAATTGAAGACCAAGATATACTGCAAGTTCATCGATCTTACCTAGTTAATTTTGAAAATATTTTATCGCTTTCAGGGAAATCTCCTAATTATGTTTTAGCATTAAAAAATCTAAAAGAAGAAATTCCTATCTCACGAACTAAAGTGAAATTGCTTCGAAAAAAACTCCAAGAGAAACCATTATAGCACCTAACACGTAGCAGTCTGCTTTAGCTGACCTGAAAAAAAGAGCAAAGCGATTTTTTTCAAACCAAAGTCCAAATCAAATATTTCTATTTTTTTTATGCTGGTTTTATGTTGATCATTTTGCTACTTTAGCTCAGCTAAAGCAGACCACTACGAATTAGGTGTTATTTATTGAGTGGGAAATTATAGATGCGATTCAGCCCGAAACTCTACACTTTAGCCCCAATACCTTATTTTTCATCCCATTAATTTGCCATTGCTCACTATAATTTGGAGAAAGTGGGAATCATCTTCATATTTGCTTTTGTAAGTGGTTTACATCATTTGATTATTTATTAATCTAAAAATTAAAAATCATGATTCGTAGCAAAAGCATTTTTTCCATCGTCATTATCCTCGTTTTTTTAGTTGCTGATAATTTAGAATTGAGGAATATCTTACCTGGAGGATATTATTTTCGAGCAACTATCATTTATTTAGCCCCTGCAATGATTGGAATGTTTTCCCTATTATTTTTTCATGAACCCAAAAATATTTTGAGAGCCATGGGAATCCAAAAAGGCTTCTTTAAAGGATTAGGAGTGGCATTTGTTTTTACTTTGCCGATGCTCATTGGGTATGCTTGGGTAAGTGGTGGTGGAGTGAATGAGTTAGCTACCGAGATGAATTTCCAAAAATTTTATTGGGGAATAATCCTCGCACCGCTTGCGGAAGAATTATTTTATCGAGGCTTTCTTTTCGGTCAATTGTATCGATTTGGAGGATGGGGATTTATTCCTGCAGGATTATTGAGTGCTTTGATATTTGGAAGTATGCATTTGTATCAAGCGAATGATTTGGGAAGTGCGATTGGAATTTTTGCAATGACAGGAATGGGTGGGATGTGGTTCGCTTGGTTATATATTGAGTGGGAAAGAAACCTTTGGTTAAGCATCTTTTTACATTTTTTCATGAATTGCTATTGGGGGATTTTTGGAATGGCAGACAATGCAGCAGGTGGATTTTATGCTAATTTATTTAGAATCATCACGATTATGGTTTCGGTAATGGCAACTTTTTATTTGCATAAAAAATTAGGAAAAAAGGAAATTAATCCATCCACTATGTGGAAAAACAGCAATGCTGACTTTGAATTAAAAGCCAATTTTTTAAAAATAGGGAAAAGTAATCAATTGAAAAATGTTTTTTTGATCCTAGCAATTTCCTTTAGTCAAAGCCAACTTTTTGCCCAAAGTAACTCTGTTGCAGGAATAGTTTTTAATGAAAAAAACGAACCATTGAGTTATGTCAATATTGGAATCATTGGCACTTCACTCGGAACAGTTTCTGGCGAAAATGGTGATTTTAAATTATATTTTGATGAAACCATTTCAGGAGTTGATACCGTTAGATTTTCAAGTATTGGATTTTCAACTCAAGATTTTTCTATAAATAAATTACGGGGGAATGAAGATTTCAAAATAGAAATGAAAGTCGCTAACAATACACTTACAGAGATTGTCGTTTTGCCTGATTTTGAAAAAACGAAAACCAAAGGAAATAAAAATACAGATGCTCGCATGAATGTATATTATTCCATTTCCGAAAAACCAAATCAAAACCTAGGTGCGGAAATTGGACGAAAATTTAAAATCAAAAAAACAACTCAACTGAAAAAAGTTAGATTCTTTGTCGCAAAAAATAATTTTGATACCGTCGGTTTTCGCATCAATATTTATCATTTCAAAAAAAGCATACCGGGTAAAAATATTTTAACTCAAAATATCATCAAGGAAGTGGTTGGGAAAAAAACGGGATGGATGGAAGTTGATTTGACACCCTACCAAATTATTTCTGATCAATCAGTTGTCGTTGGAATTGAGTGGATTTATCATTCAAAAAATGGCAGATTTTTAACTTTACCTATTTCGGTTCCTTCTGTTGGTTCGGTTCATTTTTATAAATATGGAAGTCAAAATAAATGGAAACGATTTAATATGATGAGTTCCGCCATGCAATTGGAAATGGCTTATTAAAGTTTTATCAAACTTCTCAAATCTTAAGTCCTTGTTCTTAAATCGATATTCAAAAAACGCTTGCGCGTTTTCCCTGGGCAAAACCCCTTGGATATGGTAATGCTATATCATTCTATTTAGCATAAATTCTAATAAATATTTTTTTATTAAAATCTACTTTCCCCAAAACCATTCTTATCTTAGGAGCATTTTAATAATGATAAATATTATTCAATTTTAAATCCTCCAAAGATGAAAAAAAATCTACTCTTTCCGTTCTTTTTATTATTTGTAAATGTATTGTTTAGTCAAACTAATTTAAAGGTGTCTAATCCGGTAGCTGAGCAGGTAATGCTAGGCAATTTTAACCCAGCAGATTTTATGGCCTCGGTAGTAATCAACGATCCTACAACTTTAGTCAATGCTATTCACGATGAAATTTCTGCAGATTCTTTGCAAGCCTACATTACTAGGTTAAGTGAATTTAGAAATCGAAATTCTGGTTCTGATACGCTTTCAACAACTGAGGGAATTGGTGCAGCTCGAAATTGGATTGAAACAAAATTCCAGCAATTTAGCGCAGCTAGCGAGGATCGATTGCAAACTGGATTTTTCCAATATGATGAAGAAATCTGTGGAGTATCTAGGCATAAAAATACTATTGCCGTTTTGCCAGGCATGGATGCTACCAACCATTCCATTATTATTATCGAAGGTCATATGGATAGTCGATGTGCAGGATTATGTGATATTGATTGTGATGCTGAAGGAGTGGAAGATAATGCAAGTGGGACTGTTCTGGTCATGGAATTAGCTAGAGTTATGAGTCAATACAGTTTTAATCAAACGATTGTTTTTATGGCTACAACTGCCGAAGAACAAGGACTTTTGGGAGCAAATGCATTTGCTCAATGGTGCGAAAATGAAAACATTCCAGTCAAAGCAGTTTTTAATAATGATGTAGTTGGTGGAATTGTTTGTGGTGAAACTTCTTCCCAACCTTCTTGTCCCGGATTTAATCATATTGATAGTACTCAAGTTCGATTATTCTCTTTTGGAGGATTCAATGCTTCGAGTAAAGGACTTTCTCGTTTTATCAAATTAGAGTATCAAGAAGAATTATTGCCTTTTGTTTCGGTTCCAATGATGTTGACGATTATGTCTGCGGAAGATCGAACTGGGCGAGGAGGTGATCATATTCCCTTTCGGGAGAGAGGGTATCCTGCAATGAGATTTTGTTCGGCAAATGAACATGGAAATGCTGATGTCAGCGATCCTGATTATCATGATCGTCAGCATACTTCAGAAGATGTTTTAGGAGTTGATACCGATAATGATATGGTTATTGATAGCTTTTTTGTGGACTTTAATTACCTGGCTCGAAATGCTACCATCAATGGAGTGGCAGCAAGTATGGCAGCCATCGGCCCCAAAACTCCTATAGAATTTATTTATCAAGAAGGAGGAGATAAAGAAATATATGTTGAAATAACTGACCCAGAAGATTACCTGCATTATCGAATTGGACTGCGAGCCTTGAGTAATGACTTTGATACTATATTCACTTTAGTTGGATCAAAGATTGGAACATTTCAACATAATAGTCCAGGTACGTTTTTACCTTTGAGTATTGCTTCCGTAGATACAAATGGTATTGAAAGTTTATTTACGGGAGAGCAATTACCTGATGCATTGGGAATCAATGATCCAACTTTGGAGGAGCGAATGAAAGCCATTGAATTAGTGCAGAATAAACCTAACCCATTTGATGAGGCAACGACGATTGGTTTTTATGTCAATAAAAAAATGTCTTATCAAAAAGCTTTCATCATTATCTATGATTTGAGTGGGATGGAAATCGAACGAATTCCAACTGGTATTCAAAAAGGAATGAATGAGGTATTGTACACTCATGGTTACAATAAGGTGGGAACATTTGTCTATAGTTTGGTCGTCGATGGATTGGTCATCGATTCGAAAAAGATGATATTCTCCAATTAATAATATTAGCTCTTAGACAATTCTCGTGAATTTTAGGAACTCCAAAATAACGTTAGTATTTTTTACCACATAGACACATAGACACATAGACACATAGACACATAGACACATAGAAAACATAGTCCTCAGAACAATTACAGTTTTACTATGTGTCTATGTGGTAAAAACGTATTTCAAAAGTTCACAGGATTGGTCTAAGAACCATAATATTTAAATTCTTGTTCATGATAGTTTAGCTAAACTATTCATGAAATAAAATTTACAGTTCACAGTTAAGCATTAACCATTAAAAAATAATACATTTGCGGAAATTCGCATACGTTTAAAATAAATTAACTTATGGAAACTGCCGCATTAGCTAGTATTCATTGGCATGATGAACGATTCAAATATGATTGTCAAGCTCGCAATCAAAAAGTAGAACAAGCTTGCTTTCATCATTTTTTTGGAAAAAAGGAAATGACCATTGTTGATTTAGGTTCAGGAACTGGCTCCAATTGTTTATATTTTTTTGAAAAATTCCCCTCCCAACAAAAATGGATTTTCATAGAAAAAGAAGAGAAGATATCTCAATACGCCTTGAATCGATTAGGAATTGAAGCGGATAAAAAAGGATATGAAGTAATTCATGGAGACCAATCCTTAGAATTGACAAAAGAGAATAGAAATATAAAAATTGAGTATATCTCGGATTCATTTTTAAATTTAGTTGACTTGGTGGATTTGGATAAAGTGGATTTGGTGATGGCAAGTGCAGTTTTTGATTTGATTTCTTTTTCTCAGTTTATAGAATTTGGAAGTGTTTTACTAGAAAAAAAATTACCACTTCTGACGAACTTGAAATATCCTGAGATCAACTACAATTCTGATTCTCCATCAGATATAGTATTTATCTAAAAATATGAAAGATTTAAGAATCGCACACAAGAAAAA
>CAYGRM010000190.1:0-12554 GCA_964352225.1 uncultured Saprospiraceae bacterium
ATCTTTAAGTCATTGTTATTCATTCATTTAACTTGAATTTTTCGTGCAATATCTTGATAGTATAAAACGACAAATTTACTTAAAGTGAGTTTTGGAGAAATATTTGATGAGGTTCTAAACCAAGTATCATTTATTGTTTTAAACAACTTCTTTATTTAAGCAATATCCTGTCTATTTAATATCATTAAACTTTCTTTAATTAGTATCAATGAAGATTAGAATAACAACATTATTATTAGCTTTTAGCTTTGTAATTCTTAATGCGCAGTCTCCTAATTTAATGGCTATCGAAGTAGAACTCTTGGTTCCTACAAGAGGATATGGAGTAGCTGTAATCCCTGATTTCTCTTTAAATCAAAAACAACGAATATGGCTAAGTATAGGCCCATATTTTGGTTTTGAAAAAGGAGTGTATGATGAAGAACTTTCCGATAATATCATTCGATCTCAGATCAAAGATGAGATGAGTGGAACTACTTTAGATAAATATACTTATTCGTCTTTCGATGGCGGATTCCAGTTTGGTGGAAAAGCTATGTTCAATTTTAGCATTATCACCAATTCATATATTGACCATGAGAGAAGAGTGAAATATTATGATTTTTTCTCTATTGGACTAGGGGTGCGCTTTACAAGTCATCCTGCTTCGATATTATCTTATCAGGTAACTAGTAGTGATAATCAGTATGAATATACAGAATATATTGAGGTAGATTACACAGAAAGATATTTTGATATCAGTCCTGAAATTTCAATTAATGGTCGAAAGTGGGGTATTCTATACGCATTACAAACTCAAAACAATGGAGATATGCTACATACTTTTGGATTGAGAAAAATTATTGCTAGGTAATTTTACCAGCCACCTTCTTTTGTACATTATTATGTGATGCCTAGTATTTTCGTTGCTTCCATTAATACTTGTAATCTGATTTTTGCAAAATTTTTCAGGTCAAAATTCTCTTTTGGATCGACATTCGTGGCTATAAAATATACCTCTTCCCCTTTTTCAATATAACCGACAAACCAACCTAAATTATTGTCATTTCGAATTGACCAACCCGTTTTTCCACTCAAGTGATAAGTTGGTTTTTTATCAATGGAAATCATGTCTTTTACAATTTTTTCAGTCCTTTTAGAAATAGGTAATTTGGAATGATAGAATCGAGAAAGAAAATTAATTTGTTCCGTCGCCGTAATTCTTGAATCACCTTCCAACCAAAATAAATCTAAATTGGAGGAATCCACGATCATATTTTTATAACCCAATTTCCCCAAATATTCATTCATTCGTTGAACGCCAACTTGTCGAGCAATATCTTGATAGCAAGGAACACATGATTTTCTCAAAGCATTCGTAAATGTCAGATCTTCTTCCCAAATTTTTAGCATTCGTTTTTCTCCATTCCATTTGAAAATAGTGTTTTCATCTTCTACAACGCCAGTTTCCAATGCGATAATTGAATTTGGAATTTTAAAAGTTGATGCCGGTAAAAATCCTTGATTCGCTCGTTCGAAATCATTCGAATGGTAAGTGTTATTTTTTTCGTCAAGAATCAAAATGACTCCATTCACTTCGGCAGCATTGAGGATTTGTTGAAAACCTTGATTAGCTACTTGTTTTGGTGATTCGATGGTTGTCGTTTCAATTGGAGTTTGCGGAGCGATTTTTTGCTCACCGCATGAATTTAAGATTAGGAGAAAAAATAAAAGGTGTATTGCTTTCATTTTGTACGATGTTTTTGAATTAATGATGTACAAATATAATTGAAAGAAAAGTGAATTAGGAAGGGAGTTGAGTATTCGTAGGGAGTGAGTTATTATTTGTTTTGGGAAAATTTAAAGGTGTAAATTTTGAACTAAACAAAGCTATTCTACTTGTTTATTCTCATTTAAGCAAATTAATCCCTGTATTTTCAAAATACTAATTGGTGATTTTTGTCAATAGTTACATTGATTTTTCTCAAAGTATTTTCCCCCATTTTTTATTTTTTTTGTAAAAACGAAAATTATTTAAATGAAAAAAATACTTATACCCACCGACTTCTCTTCCGTTGCCAACAATGCTACACAGTATGGAATTGAGATAGCAGCAGCCTTTAATAGTAAACTTTTTTTGTACCATGTGTATAGTATGAAAAAAAGTGATTATGATTTGAATTTTTCCAATGCAGACCAACCTTTTAGAAAGAAGGTAAGGCTTGAAATGAAAAAAACTAAAGAAAAATTCAAGGAAGCAATAACTCAAAAAGAAATTACTCTTAAAACAAAAACCTATCAAGGCAATATCTTCTCTCTTTTTGGCAGAACAGTCAAAAAGGATGGGATAGAACTTATTATAATGGGGAGTAAAGGGGCTACAGGTCTCACCAAAGTTATTTTCGGAAGTGTTGCTGCTAATGCATTGGCAAAATCGAAAATTCCTCTTTTGATCGTTCCTCCTAAATTTAAGTTTAAACCCTTGCGGAACATCGTTTTGGCGATAGACAACAAAGAAGTTTCATCAGATATACTTGCACCACTACAAGAATTGGCATCTAAGTTTGGAGCAAAAGTGACTATACTTAATATCAATAAAGATCCAAATAATGCTGATCAAAGAGAAAAGAATATAAACCTTGATGGTGTAGAAACAGCTTATCGAGAAGTTCCGCTATCCAAAAGTATCAATAAATCTATTAGTAAATTTATTGAAAAAGAAGATTGTGATTTATTATGTATGGTGAGGAGAAAAAAGAGCTTCATTGAAAGTATTTATAAAAAAAGCGTTACTAAAGTTCAAGTGTATAACAATGAAGTACCGTTATTAGTATTGCCTGAGTAAGTTAAAGATAATAGAGTGAAGAGTTGAATGCGTTTTTTTGTTAAAACATATTAGATGAAAAAAATATTATTCCCTACTGACTTTTCAATTCCTGCCAATAATGCTTTTTTATATGCTGTGGCGCTAGCAAAAGATTTAGGTGCTACGATTAACATATTACATGTTTATAGTAGTTTTTTTATCCCTGGTTTAGAGGTTGAGAGAAAAGCATTTTTAGCGACTAAATCAAAGGAGATTCAAGCCAAAATTAATGACTTAATAAAAACAATTCCTGAAAATCTATTTGATGAACAAAATGTCGTTTTTGGAACTTTCGTTGCTGCTGAAATTGCAGATGAGGCAAACGAGGGTTATGATTTAATTGTCATGGGAATGAAAGGAGAACATCAACGATTAGATAAATGGATGGGATCAGTAACTACCTCTTTGATGATGAAAGCTCCTTGTCCTGTTTTGGCGATTCCAGAAAAGGCTACTTATACAGGTATCAAAAAAATTACTCTCGCTACATCCTTACCTACTTCTGATGACTTTCCTATCCAACAAGTCTCTGCATTTGCTAAAGCATTGTCTGCTAAGTTGGAATTTGTAACGGTTGATAATATAGTCAGAAAGGCGAAAAAGTATCAGTCAAATCAACCAAAAACAGTCTTCTTTGGAAAGGTGTATGATATTGTCGTTAACCCTTCTATTCCTGATGGACTTAATGATTTTGTTTTAAAAAATAAATCTGATGTACTCAGTTTATATCTGCGAAAACGGCAGCTATGGGAACGCCTATTTCATGTAAGTGTAAGTAGGGAAATGGCTTATCACACCAAGATCCCATTATTCGTTTTTCATAACTAGAATGAAGATAAAAGTATTAATTAATTATAATAAAGATAAAATGGAAAGACCAGCCAATATTTTAGTTCCGATAGATTTTTCAACTTGTTCAAAAAACGCTTTAGAATTTGCTTTGCGATTGGCAGATAAAATTAAAGCAAATTTGCGACTAGTAACTGTGCTCTATTTTGATGGGAGAGATATGGAAAATACTGCTTATGCATTAGATGCAATGGAAGAGCGCAAAGTGCAAGCAAAGATTCGCATGATTAAATTTATTGAAAAGGCTACCGAAAGTGTTCGTGCATTTCTTGACGAAATTCCGACAACTCAAATTAGTATTGAAATAGGCAATGTGGAAGCTAGAATTTGTGACGTTGCGACTAGAAATCAAGTTGATTATATTGTCATGGGAACACAAGGTGAGAATAGCACATTGGATAAATATCTAGGAAGTGTGGCTTCCAATGTACTGAAAAATGCTCCTTGTCCGGTAATGGTAATTCCTGAAGATGCCGAACTTGAAGAGAATATGCAATTAGGATATGCGACTGATTTTTTGGATGCTGACCCATTTGAAATATGGAAGGCGGTAAAACTATTTCAGCCTTTTCAACCAAAAGTGAAATGTGTTCATTTCAATGAAAAGCAAGTTTACAATGAAGATAAAATAAAAAAGTTAGAGACTTACTTTACTGAGACTGCCCCAAAACTAAGTATGGAATTTTTTAGCTTGCCGGCAGAGGATAAGGTGAAGGATATGAATGACTTTGTTGAAAACGAAAATATTAATATGTTGGTCATGTATAAACCTCACCGTTCTTTTTTTGAATCTATATTCCATAAAAGTTACACTCAAAAAATGGCAAAGCATACTAACATTCCATTAATGGTATTAATTGAGAAAGAGTAGAGGTAGGTGTGTTTGAGGAAGAAATGGGTGTTTGGTTATTATTTGTTCCCATTGTTTTGTTATGTTCTTTTTTGTCTCTACTCTTTATGCCTCTGGGCTATAAGCTAGGCAGAATGTAAAAAGAACATTCACTCATGGGGAAATTTAAGGTTTTTGGAATGGTCAAAAAAGTAATGTTTGAAACCAGAGATTTCTAGAATATGACACGCGAGCCAGGAGGCTCAGCGCGAGCGAGTAAACTCTAATAAATGATTTGTCTTTCGCTCTGTCTCAGCTGATATTAACTTTCTTTTATCATACTCGAAGTCCAAGTATCTATCTCTATGCCAAACGAAAATGCCCTAGCATATTCAACAGTTTGTGGTAAAGGTATATAATGATGATAATTTCTCTCATCATAAGTGTACCTAAAAAAAGCAGCGAGAGGAATTTCTAAAAAATATTTGCGAGGTGTAGAGCTATCATTGAGTAAGAGCGTGAATCTTTTAGGGGAAATTTCTTCATCGGTTAATACTTCTGTCATCGGACGCCATGCCCAAGTAAACAATATACCTTGATGGTTTTTGTCAAGAATATTAAAATCAGTAACTAAGTTTGAGGTTCTGATGAGGTCGAATGCAAAATCTTCACCTAAATCATCAACTAAGGTTCTCCGCTGTTCCATATTTTTAAGAAAAAAAAGTGGATAAATTAAAAATTGATTTCCAAAAGAATCCCAACTTAATTCAAATTGTGTTTTCAGGAAAGGGATAAGTTGACCCACATAGTTGTTGCTGTTGTGTATCATAAATGATTCAGTAAAAACGAAAGAGTCTTCGACGGGACTTAAACACTTTTCAATGAATAATTTGGACGATACAATGAGTTGTTGAATGTTTTCTATATTCCATTCTTTGGGTAAGCTAATAATTCCAAGATCATTTCTTTTGGCATATCCATAGTTTGGATCATCGAAATCTTCAGTATAAACATGAATGAATATATAGATGTTTTGGTTTTGGTTATTTCTATTTTCTGGCTTTTTAGCAGAAAATTCTACTTCCTTCGCATGGTCAAAGAAACAATAGATTTTAAAATCTGATACGATGAGGTCGTCGACAGAAAATGTTTCTTGATGGAAGCATTCAAAATTTTCATGAGCTTTTTCCAAGTCTTCAGGGAGGTAGTTTTTAATGTGCTGCATATTTATATTTTCTAATCAATAACAATGGAAAATCCAGAGGCTGGTCGAAATTCCATTTGAGGGCGCATTTCATAAAATCCAGGGGGTAATTCAATGGAATCATGTTCTTCATGGATTAGGGTATTGGTTTCTTTTAAGTAAAAGAAATATACTTCTTCATCTCTAATTTCATTGGACAACCCTTGTGCTTGTTGATTTGGATCTTCTACTTTTTGATGCCAATCATAATTGAACTTCAGTTTAGTATGAAAAAAAGGAATCTTACCTGTGGATAATTTATGACTATGAGTTCCTTTGTAAATAATATTTGTCATACGTCGAATGAAGGAATTTTTTCTTTCTCTCTGAAAACCTGTTTGGTTATAAACTTCTTGTGTTACTTCTACCAGAGGTAATTTTTTAACCAAGTAGGCAAACATCGTTAACTTCATTTTAGATAAGTCAAGCGTATATTCAAACTTTGGATTGATGTACCTTTCTTCTCGAATAATTTTTGTATCCGCAAAAGCATAAGCATGAATGTTTTGATCAATAAGTGTAATTCTATGCTGTTGAAAATTGGCTTCTCGTTTTTTTGTGATAACCAACGCACGTCTCTTATCAAAAAGTCCTTTGAAGTATTGTAAAGAATTCTTTTCTTTATAAGGAGCATGCTGGATTAAGAGTATATCTCCTTGCCTGTATAATTTCATGTTTCTTTTTTTTATTTAAATATCCTAACACTTCCCCTTCATCCAAGCCTTCTCCTCCTTATCCAAAAATGGACTCAACTTCGCAAAAACCTCCTCATGATAATCCTCCAACCACTTCACCTCCCGCTTCGTCAACATCGGATAATCAATCAAATTTTTATCAATCGGAAATAATGTCACCGACTCAAATTTTAAAAATTGACCATACTCAGTCTTCTCCGCTTCCACCGCTAAAATCAAATTCTCTATTCGAATACCATACTCTCCAGTTTTATAAAAGCCAGGTTCATTCGAAGTCAACATTCCAGCTTCGAGTACCGTTGCCGCTTTGGCTGTAATTCCTGAACCAATCGATTGTGGGCCTTCATGCACATTTAGAAAAAAACCAACTCCGTGACCAGTTCCATGACCATAATTCAAACCATCTTGCCACAAGTGCTGACGTGCTAAAATTTCTACTTGATTCCCCCGAGTTCCTTCTGGAAATTTCAATTCTGCCAAACCAATATGGCCTTTTAAAACAGAAGTGAAATTCCGTTTTTGTTCCTGAGTTGGTTTTCCCAAAGCAACCGTTCGAGTGATATCCGTTGTTCCATCTTCATATTGACCACCAGAATCTAGCAATAGGATTCCTTCCTTTTTGATCGTCGCGCAACTACCTTCTTCAGGGCGGTAATGCACAATCGCACCATTACCTTTATAACCAACAATTGCATCAAAACTTTCACCGTGATACTCGCCTTGCTCTGCTCGAAAACCACTTAATTTTTTAGCGACTTCCACTTCCGTAACTGTTCCTGTTTCCAATGATTTTTCCAACCACATAAATAAACGAGTCAGCGCAACACCATCTTTGATCATCGCATTTTTGATATGCTTGACTTCCGTTTTATTTTTTAGTGCTTTTAAATGGGTGGAAATCGTCTTGCCGTGAATCACTTGTTTTTCAGGAATCGCATTGTATAATTTCATATTCGTAGTCGAAGGATCGACTAAAATATTTTTAGACTTGTTTAGTTTTTTTAGAAAATCAAAAATACCATCGTACGTTTTTAAAATAATTCCATCGCGCTGAAATTGTTTTCGTAGTTGCATCGGCACTTTCTTTTTATCAATAAAAAGGTAGGCATTTCTCAAACCGATAACTGCGTAAGCAATACTCACCGGATTACATTCCACATCCGACGATCGAATATTAAAAATCCAAGCGATATCATCCAACGTCGAAACGAAATGATAATCTGCACCTTGAGCTTTCATTTCCGCTTGAATCGTTTCGATTTTTTTTGCTCTGCTTTTGCCAGCGTATTTTACTTTATGTTCAAAAATTTCATTGGTTGGAAGGGCAGGGCGATTATTCCAAGCTTCCGTCAATAAATCTTTAGAGTAGTCGAGTGTGATGTTATTTTTCTTTAATAGCTTTTCCAGTTGTTGGATTTGACCTACGGAAAAAAGCATTCCGTCACAACCCACTTTGCCACCACTTTTGACATTTTCCAAAATCCAAGCAATGTATTCAGAAGTATGCGCCACTTTGAGTTTATGCATTTTCATTTTCGTTCCCTTCAGTTCTTTTGCTGCTTGAATAAAATATCGAGAGTCTGTCCAAAGCCCTGCATGATCGTTGGTCACCACTACATTTCCAGCAGAACCAGTAAATCCAGAAATCCACTTTCGAGCTTTCCAATGATCGGCAGCATACTCACTTTGATGAGGATCGCTTCCAGGAATAATGTAAGCATCGAATTCATGTTTATTCATTTGTTGGCGGAGGGCAGAGATATTATTGTTTACAGACATTTTTATTTTTTATAATTTGAAAAAGAAATATTGTCACAAAATCTAAATTTTGACCAAGTGATCAATGCAAATTTGGCAAAACTATTTGAGAAAACTGCAAAGAAAATTATTGAAATAGAAGATAGAAAAGCTTGATTTTATCAATGAATATAAATTTTTATAATAAATGAAAAAATAATATTTAAATTTGGCAAGATTTTTGGTAAAAGTCGTGCCAAATATGGAACATATTAAATAGAATTCCGTTATATTTAGTTCATGTTCAAATGTTTACATAAAAAGAGGGAATCTTTCTCTGTCACTTTTGTAAGATGAAATTGGCCTATTTAGATTGTACAAACCCCGTAATTAATATTTCAACCGTTAAAAAAAATATTATCGAACACTATATTTACTCATTAGAGAAAACATTGTAATCCCTATGTTAAGACAAAATTTAAGTCAACGTTTACTCCAAAAGTTATCTCCTCAACAAATTCAGTTAATGAAATTGTTGCAGATTCCGACGGCAACTTTGGAGCAAAGAATTAAAGAAGAATTAGAAGCGAATCCAGTTCTTGAAGAAGGCGAGGACAGAGATGAGCAATTGGAAATGTCAAAGGAAAATGATAAAGACGAAAAAGACGTAAAAGAAGGCGATGAAGAAATAGAAAGAGATGATGAATTTGAATTGGATGATTACTTGACCGAATACTTCGAAGATGATCCTTCTAGTTACAAATTGAAGGCAAATAATTTTTCTGCAGATGAAGAAGATAAAACGATTCCGATTCCTGTGGAAGATACTTTTCATGAATATTTGGAGCAACAATTAGGTATGCTCGAGTGGAAAGATGATCGAGAATTTTTGATTGCCAAGCAAATTATTGGAAGTATCGATGATGATGGATATTTGAGAAGAGAGCCAGAGGCAATTATTGACGATTTGATTTTTTCTCAAAATATTAATACTAATGAAGATGAGATAGTTTGTATTTTGAGAAAAATCCAAAAGTTTGATCCTCCAGGGATCGGATCAAGAAATTTGCAAGAATGTTTGTTGTTGCAATTACAACATCGAGACGAAACTGAAACGAATTTCACCTACGAGGAAAAAGCTCCTCTGCGATTGGCCACTCGGATTATTGAAGATTATTTTAATGAATTTTCAAAAAAGCATTATCAGAAACTACAAAGATTTCTTACGATTTCTGAAAAACAGCTGAAATATGCAGTAGATGAAATTTTAAGATTGAATCCAAAACCTGCAAGTGGATACCGAACGAATGGTTCTAGAGGTGTACATTATATTGTACCTGATTTTATTATTGTCAATCGAGAAGGAGAATTGGATTTGACTTTGAATTCGAGAAATGCTCCAGATCTTCGGATTAATGAGCATTATAAGGAAATGCTTTCTTCTTACAAAGATAATCGAAATGGAAAGCGTGCGGATAAAAAGCAAAAAGAGGCAGTAATGTTTATCAAGCAAAAAATTGATTCAGCAAAATGGTTTATTGATGCGATTCGTCAACGTCAACAAACGATGTACAAAACGATGTATTCCATTATGCAATATCAATACGATTTCTTTTTGACCGGAGATCAAAAGAAATTGCGACCAATGATTTTGAAAGATATTGCTGATATTACTGGGTTGGATATTTCTACTGTTTCGAGGGTTGCGAATAGTAAGTTTGTGCAGACTGAATTTGGAACGAAGAGATTGAAAGATTTCTTTTCGGAATCACTTCAAACTAGCACGGGGGAAGAAGTTTCGACTCTAGAGGTGAAAAAGATTTTGACTGATATCATCGAAGATGAGCATAAGCGTAAACCTTATTCTGATGAGAAATTGAAAAATATGCTTCAAGAAAAAGGATATAATATCGCTCGAAGAACTGTAGCTAAATATCGAGAGCAATTGAATATTCCAGTTGCAAGATTGAGAAAGCAATTATAAAAAATACTAATTAGAAAATATAAAACGGGTGATCTTCGAGAGAAGGTTGCCCGTTTTTGTTTATGTAGTGATCAGTTGTAGTAGATCTTTTTTATTAAATCTATATACCAGATCGCTTTAGAGGATTATCCAAAAAATAGGTGTTTTTGCTGAGAGCAGAGATACCTGTTTTTCCTTAAATTAGAGAAGCAAATGTTAAAGTTTAATTTATCTACGATTTTTTTCGTAGTTAAATTTGGTTTTACGAATAACTTCGTAGATATTTGTTTCTACGAAGTTATTCGTAATTTTATTGAGTAATTGATTTTATATTTTTCGAAAGGTAAAATCATCCCGATCAACTCGGGGTAAAAATGCGCTCTTGAGCAGGCGTATTTTTTACAACTACCAGATAAGCTTCCGAGGTGACGACTTCGGAAGTCATTTAAGATTTTTAGAAAGATTTGCAATGGTTAACTTAGTGGTAAAATTTTCAAAGATTATTTTTTAAAACAACTATTTACCAAAGGCGAAGTCTTTTAAAATGATACCAGACTAAAAAAAACATTTTATTATGTCAAAAATAAACATCAAACCTACTGAGGCGGAATTAGAAATTTTGCAAGTCCTTTGGGAGCATGGCGAGTCAACTGTTAGAAATGTCAACGAGTTGTTGAATGAGAAACGAAATGTGGATTTGAAGGAAATTGGTTACACGACCACTTTGAAATTAATGCAACTCATGCATGAGAAAGGTCTAGCGAATCGAAATGAAGAAAGTCGAACACATATTTACTCAGCAAAAGTAAAAGAGGGCGAAATGCAAAAAGCACTTTTAGAAAAATTTGTAGATAAAACATTTCGAGGTTCTGCCATGAAGATGGTGATGCAAGCTTTGGGTAACCACGAAACTTCCAAAGCAGAATTAGATGAAATCAAAGCGTTGATTTCTAAAATTGAAAATAAAAAATAGGAGTTTTTTATAGTGATGAAATATGAGTGATAAGTGATGAGTGTTGACGAAAGAAACTCATCACTTATCACTCATAATTCATCACTATAAAACCCCTCAAAAAAAATCAAACATGATACAAAATATTTTTTCCGAAGAATTAATTCAAGCGATAGGGTGGACGATGATTCACTCACTTTGGCAAGGATTTGCAGTTGCTATTTTGATGGGAATCGTAATGATTGGTTTGCAAAAAAAATCATCGAAAGTTCGACATGAGTTTGCTTTTTTTTCATTGTTTTTGATTTTTATCATATCGATTTCGACGTTTATTTACTTGTACGACTCAGCGGCGGAAGGAGCTACTTTAGGAACGACCATCACCTTTATTGCAGAAGGAGGATTTGTTTTGGAAAATGCTACGATCGTGCAGTCCTTTTTCCAAAAGTCAATTGAATATTTTAATGAACATTTATCATTGATTGTAACACTTTGGTTGATGGGAATGATTTTCTTTTTATTGCGATTGCTTGGAGGTTTGGCTTTTATCCAAAAACTTAAAACCCAACAGCAGCAACCAATTTCTACTGAGGGACAGACTGTCTTTGAGAAAATATATTCTAAATTTCCAATGAAAAAAACGGTTCGAATTGTCGAGTCTGCCTTAGCAAAAACACCGATGGTCGTTGGATATTTGAAACCAGTTATTCTATTTCCTCTTGGTGCGATCAACCAACTGACCCAGCAAGAAGTCGAAGCCGTTTTGGCTCACGAACTTGCACACATTTATCGAAATGATTATTTGCTCAACATAATCCAATCATTTATTGAAATCATTTTTTATTATCATCCTGCAGTTTGGTGGATCTCTGCCAACATCCGAATGGAACGTGAAAATTGCTGTGATGATATTGCCGTAAAAATTTGCGGTAGCTCAATTACTTATGTCAAAGCTTTGGTGACTTTGGAGGAAATTCAACCGACTCCCAACTTGGCCATGTCTTTTTCTTCTGGTAGTAAAAATCAATTGCTCAATCGTGTTAAACGTATTTTAAATCAACCACAAAACAAATTTAACATTATGGAGAAATTCACAGCAACTTGTTTTTTATTGGTAGCATTATTTTTATTCTCATTTAGTCCGACTAAATCTGATGATCATCAAGCAAACGAAAATTTAGCAAAATTGGAAGCTGCCCCACTTGATTTAGGATATGTATCTGATACAGATACAGTTCCTGCACCACCGCCACCACCGCCACCACATGAACAAAAACATCGTAAAAAAGGAAATGGAAATTTTGTCTACGTAAAAGATGGAGAGTCAGTTGAAGTCCAATACAAGAATGATGAGATTGTTAAATTAAAAATTAATGGAGAAGAAATTGAGGAAGAAGAAGAGGGTAAAACTTGCTGCTCACTCGAGAACACTGCGAGGGGT
>CAYGRM010000191.1:0-12550 GCA_964352225.1 uncultured Saprospiraceae bacterium
ACCTATGTTCCTATGTGGTAAAATTTAATTTTGGTCATAGTTTTCTAATTTTACTAATGAAACAGCCTCGTTTAATCTTTATACTCTTTCCTTTTTTCTCCCTTTTACATATTTCTTTTCGATGTTAAAAGTTGTATTTTTAAGGCTAGATTTTTTCCTCCACTAGCTGTATTCCAATATTATTAATCTATTAAGACTTTATTATCTTTGCCATTTCATCAAAAAAGGCAGATTTTTTCATTTCCAATGAAAATATTTAATACACGATTTTACACAGAAACAACATGAAAAAGTTACTCTTAATCTATTACATTCTTGCTGCAATAATCTTTGCCGGTTTCGCTACTCATGGATCTAAAAATCCTGAAATTTATATTTTTTCTAAAATTTATTTTACGGTATTAGTAGTGATGGCATTAGCTCTTTTCCTAGCTATTCCTTGGTGGATTAATAGATTTGTGAAAAAAAATGGAGCTCGAAATTTTTTCATGGCTTTAGTTCCATCTTTAATTACTTTGTTCGTAGTGTACATTGGTGGTCACTATTATTACTATGCTACTCAGGAACATTTATTTGATCCATTTTTACAAATGCCTCCTAATGAATATGAATTTAGTGCTGAAAAAGATAGCACTACTTTCCGAGTTTTATGCCTGGGAGGTTCTACCACTAGAAATGTTAGATTAGATACGATGGATCGATATCCTTCACAGCTTCATCAAATTTTGAATCAAAAATTTCCCAACAGAAAGGTCGAAGTTCTCAACGCTGGAATGGATTGGTACACTAGTAAGCATACCAGTATCAACTACACCTTGTACGCTAGAGACTTCCAGCCTGATGTAGTGGTGGTCATGCATGGAATCAATGATTTATATCGCTCATTCTCTCCTAAAAGTTTAGCCGTGGGAGATTATCAAAGTGATTATTCCCATTTTTATGGGCCTAGTATTGCTGGCGCAAAACCACCCTCTTTTGAGTCTTTGATCAGAGCCTTAGTTCGCAAATTTTGGTTTACACCTTCCTTTGATCCTTCAAGTTTTGATATTTCTGTTTTCCAATCGTTAGAAGATTTTCCAAAATACATGAGTACCTTGGTTGAACTATTAGAAAATGATAGTGCTGAAGTAGTCTTAGTTTCTCAACCATATTTATACAAATCAGAAATGTTAGCAGCTGAGGAAAAAGAACTTTGGATGGATAGAGGTATGTGCATTTTGGATGGAAAATATCCTGATGGAGAAACCATGGCACTTGCCATGGATGCTTATAATATGAAAACTGCAGCCGTTTCTGCCAAGTATAAAACAACTTTCGTTCATGGAGAACCAGCTCTTCCCAAAGATTTAGAACACTTCGTAGATGATGTACATTATACACCTTTAGGTGCCAAAAAATTAGCAGAAGCAATTGCCGAAAAAATAAACTAACCTGATGATTAAAAGTACATGGTTAACCTTTAATCATTCGCCATTAATCATCAACCATTAACCGATAAAGGGATGTTGTATAATCTTGGGATTTCGTTTTATTACTTTGGAATTTGGATAGCTTCTTTTTTTAATAAAAAAGCGGAGTTATGGATCGATGGTAGAAAGAATATTTTCGAAAAAATAAAAACACAAATTACTGATAATCAAATGATTATATGGTTTCATTGTGCTTCGCTAGGTGAATTTGAACAAGGCAGACCGCTAATTGAAAAAATCAAAAATGACCTTCCAAATTATAAAATCCTCTTAACTTTTTTTTCTTCTTCGGGTTACGAAATTCGTAAAAATTATACTGCGGCAGATTACATTTTTTACTTACCAATTGACACGCCAAAAAATGCACAAAAATTCCTCGAAATAGTCCAACCCAAAATGGCTTTTTTTGTAAAATATGAGTTTTGGTATAATTATCTTCATCAGTTAAATCAACAAAGAATTCCAACTTATTTAATTTCTTCCGTTTTTAGAAAAGATCAAATTTTCTTTAAACCCTATGGATCTTTTTTTAAAAAAATGCTTTTCTTTTTTGATCACATTTTTGTACAAAACGAAAAATCGAAAGCTATACTTCTTGAGAATGAGGTATCCCATGTTTCAATGGCAGGTGATACTAGAATCGATCGAGTACTGGAAATTCAAAAGAATAAAAAATCTTTTGATAAAATAAGTGCCTTCAAAGGGACGACTGAAATTTTGATTGGTGGAAGTACTTGGCCACCGGATGAAGATATTTTAATTGAATGGATTCATTCCCAAAATGATTTTCGTTGGAAATTTATTATTGCTCCGCATGACATCAACGAGAGTCACCTCATTGAAATAGAGAAAAAAATAAAAGTCAACTCTATCCGTTTTTCCCAAATCAACGCCTTTAATGCCACATCAGCAAAGGTGATGATCATTGATAATATTGGAATGCTATCAAGTCTTTATCAATATGGAAAAGTAGCCATGATTGGAGGTGGATTTGGCAGCGGAATTCATAATACCCTCGAACCAATTTCTTTTGGTCTACCAGTTATTTTTGGAAAAAAATATCAAAAATTTGAGGAAGCAAATCAGTTGGTAGAAACTGGTGGAGGATTCACTATTTCAAATTTTGAAGAATTCAAAACGGCAATGGAGAATTTGGAAAAAGAAGCGTTTTATAACAATGCTTCTACCATGGCAAAAAACTATGTTTTAAATAATCGAGGTGCAACGAGAAAGATATTTGATTTCATATTTTTCAGGTAATTCAACTATTAACTAGGAATATCCCTTCCTTTTTATAAAATTTGCACTCTCAATTAGGAGAAATAGAAAGAATCAAAAATGAACGCAAATCAGCTTTTTGAAGCATTTAATCATATCAATATAGCAGTCATCGGAGATGTGATCATCGACCGATATTTGTATGGAAAAGTAGATCGAATTTCTCCGGAAGCACCCGTCCCTATTGTGCATTTGAAAAAATCAGACAACCGACTTGGTGGCGCTGGCAATGTCGCGCTCAACATCAAAGCTATGGGTGCCACACCTTTTCTTTTTAGCCTGATCGGGGAAGATGAAAATTCAGACATCTTTGAAGGTTTAATGCCTGAAAATGATTTATGGAAAGATGGAATATTAAGATCAAATGAAAGATGCACCACCGTCAAGACTCGCGTAATGGCCAATCATCAGCAATTACTTCGAGTTGATCGAGAAGACACTCATGAACTCTCTGCAAATGAAGAAAAAAAATTAATAACTAAGTTGGAGAGTTTTTTGTCCGTCCAAAACATTAATGTGATCATTTTACAGGATTATAATAAAGGGGTTCTCTCGCTTTCGGTGATCAAAAAAATTCTTTCCTTGGCTGAGAAAAATGAAATCCCAGTCGTAGTTGATCCTAAAAAGGCTAATTTCTTAGCCTTCAAAAATGTAGAAATTTTTAAACCTAATTTGAAAGAAATTCAAGAAAGTACTCCCTTCGAAGTGCAACCAACTATGGCATCTCTTAAAAAGGCAAGTGAATTTCTTAGAAAAGAATCTGGTGCTAAAAATACCATAATTACCCTTTCCGAAAAAGGTATGTTTATCGATGATGGAATGCAATCTCTAATTATTCCAACTCAAATTCGGAACATTGCAGATGTTTGTGGAGCTGGTGATTCGGTGATTAGTTTGACTGCCTTAGGATTAGCTTTAAAATTAGAATTAAAGGATATTGCATTTTTGGCGAATCTTGCTGGAGGACAAGTTTGTGAAAAAGTTGGAGTGGTTCCAGTCGATAAAACTCAATTAAAAAAAGAATTTGAAGAATTACGAGTAGATTAATTTTATTATTCAATTGTCCCGCTAAGACTTGTTTGAATGGATAAAATCACTCAGAATCATGAGTACTTTTCCAAACTAAAAATCGACACCAAGAAAACTTGATGCCGATTTTTTCATTTAAAATAATTCCAAAATTACTCTAGCTAGCTTTTCCTCCCATCATATTTTTGATCAGCCCTACAATTCCAAGTCCAGCTCCTCCTCCTATTCCACCAGCAAGAATACTCGAAACAATACTCATGACATCAAGTCCACCATCTCCTGCACTAGCTGCTGCAGCTCCCATGCCAAGCATTCCTAATACTTGACCGCCTAATCCACCTCCTAGAATTCCAGCTACAGAGTTCCATAATGTTCCTAAAGAAAGATTTTTCATAACAGAGCCAGCTAAATTCCCTCCAACGGCTCCTGTTACCAACTGAATAATTAATGGTAAATAGTCCATAATTTAAAATTTTTAGTTAATAAATGTTTTGTTTTGTAAAATAATATAATATAATATTATAAAAGTACAAAATTTTTATTTTATACTAGGTTTTATTTTTAAGTAAAGAGACCAAGACATTTTTATGGATTAGGACATCATTATCACTTTTACTTATGAGAGATTGATTAATTTGTGCTTTTTTAAAAGGTTATTTATCAAAGGTTTATGTCGAAAAAAATCATCATCCTTGGAGCAGGTCTAACTGGTCTGAGCATCGCGTATTTATTGCAAAAGAAAGGAATTAATGCTCAAATAATCGAAGCAAGAAATCGAGTCGGAGGACGAATAGAAACAATCAAAGGAAATCAAAATTCCCCCATGGAAATGGGTGCTACTTGGTTGGGAAAAAAGCATACGCACCTAGTAGCATTTCTTCAAGAACTAAAAATTGGAATTTTCCAACAATACATTCACGGAACTACTTTTTTTGAAACCATGTCATTTACTCCTCCTCAAAAATTTGAAGTTCCTGCCTCAGATGATCCTTCTTATCGAATTCAAGGAGGAACTTCTCAATTGATTTTTAAATTAGCGGAGAAAGTGGGAATGGAAAACATTTCGCTCAATCACCCTATTTCAAAAATTGAAAAAAAAGGAGATCAGATTTCCCTTGTTTCATTTGATGGAAAAACCATGGATGCAGATATTATCATTTCCACCATTCCGCCAAAGCTGTTTATTCAATCTATCGAATGTTCTCCGGCACTTCCTGAAGAAGTAACTAGCGTTTTTAAAAACACTCAGATTTGGATGGAAAATTCTGTAAAGTTTGCAGTCGAATATACTTCGCCTTTTTGGAAAGCCAAAGGACTTTCGGGAGCTGTTTTCAGTCAGTCAAGTTTGATCCCAGAAATGTACGATCACACTAATTTTGAAGAAAATAGATTTGCTCTTAAAGGTTTTCTAAATGGATCGATCGCCCAATTTTCCAAAATAGAAAGAGAACAGAAAGTAATCGCTACACTAAAAAAATTCTTTGGTGAAGAGGCTGAACAACATATTGGTTATTTTGATAGAATTTGGGAAAAAGAAAAATTCACTTTTTCACCAACTTCTAATTTCCTTCCTGGACATTATAATAATGGTCACCCAATTTACCAAAATGCTTTCTGGGAAAATTCTTTATGGTTAGCTGGAACAGAAACATCTCCAAATTTTGGAGGATACATGGAGGGGGCGATCCAATCTGCTATTTCTACTGCCAACAAAATTTATAACAATATAAATACAAATTAAAATGCTCCACATTCCAGGTTTATTTATCGCCAATTCAGACGATCGCGGACGGGGCGTTTTTACTGCTCAAGAGTTGGAAAAAGGGGATTTAATTGAAATTTGTCCTCTCCTAGTGATTCCCCAGAAAGATGTTTCCAAAATTCATGAAACGATTCTTCATGATTATTATTTTTTATTGGAAAAACCAAAAGGTGCCGCTTGTATTGCTTTAGGTTATGGCTCCGTTTACAATCACCACCCCCAACCGAATGCTATTGTCATCTTTGATTACGACAAAGAAGAGATTGAAATTCAAGCTGCAAGAAGAATAGAACCTGGTGAGGAAATTTTCATTGATTATACCGATGGTGGAAAAGAGGAAGCACCATTATGGTTTGATCCTTCTCTATAAAAACTATTTTGAAAAAATAAAAAAACTTATAATATGAATTATAGAATTTTAGGAAAGACTAGATTTAAAGTTTCTGAGATTAGCCTAGGCACTTGGCAAGTGGGAGGAAAATGGGGAGATGGATTTAATCAAAAAAAAGCTGAAAGAATTTTAAATGAAGCCGTTGATGGTGGAATTAATTTCATTGATACTGCCGATGTTTATGAAAATAGAAAAAGTGAAAAAGCAGTTGGAAAGCTAATTAGATCTAGGAATGAAAGAATTTATCTTGCTACCAAATGTGGTCGATTCATCAACCCTCATGAGAACCAAGGTTATCGGCCCAAGGTATTGAGAAAATATGTTGAACAAAGTTTAAAAAATACGGGTTTGGATTGCTTGGACTTAATCCAATTACATTGCCCACCTACTGAAGTGTATTATCGCCAAGATATTTTTGAAGAATTTGAAAAACTCAAAGCTGAGGGAAAAATTCTTCATCTTGGAGTTAGTGTCGAGAAGGTGGAAGAAGCGCTCAAGGCAATTGAATTTTCAAATGTCACCACCGTTCAAATTATCTTTAATATGTTTCGTCAGCGACCAGCTGAATTATTTTTTCAGGAAGCAAAAAAACGAAATATTGGAATCCTAGCAAGAGTTCCTTTAGCGAGTGGTTTACTAACTGGTAAATTCAGTAAATCATCGAAATTTTCAAAAACTGATCATCGAAATTTTAATCGAAAAGGGGAAGCATTTGATCAAGGAGAAACTTTTTCAGGAGTTGATTATCAGTTAGGATTAGAAGCCGTTGAAAAATTAAAAGCAGTATTCCCTGAAAAATTTGAACTAGTTCACCTAGCGTTAAAATGGATTTTAATGTTTGAAGAAGTAAGCTGTGTTATTCCTGGAGCTTCCACAGTTGAACAATTAAAATCGAATCTGGCTACTTTGAATATTCGCAATTTGCATAAAAAAGAAGTCATTGCAGTTAGCAAAATTTATAATGAAATGATTAAGCCTGCGGTGCATCATCGTTGGTAAGTTTAGTTTTCAAAAATTGAACTCTATGAAAATATCCAATAGCTATGGATTCTTTTATTTGAAAAAATCAAAATACATCGTAATTTGAATATCAAAAATTAAACAATGCAAAAAGTTTCCGCTTCTCCATATCTCACTCGGGAAGAACGAAAAATGTTACTTCAAAAAAATGATTGGCTTGCCACCTTTGAAATTGCCACTCATTGGGCATGGATCATTTTTGCCTTTGCCCTACCCTATTTTTGGACTACCATTTTTTCTATTTTAATCTCACTTTTCATTCTTGGTGGGAAGCAATTGGCTTGTGCAATTTTAATGCATGATACTTCTCATCGAGCAGTTTTTAATAATAATCGAGTCAACGATTTTGTAGGTCAATGGTTGGGAGCTTTTCCCATTTTCCAAAATATGCTACAATATCGACCTTACCATCAAACTCATCATTTCCATAATGGCCTAGACGAAGATCCTGATTTGCTACTGACTAGAGGTTATCCTACTTCGCGAAAAAGCATGATTCGAAAATTCACCAGAGACTTAACTGGACAAACGGGATTAAAATCTTTCGTCGGTTTAATTATGATGAACTTAGGATACTTGGAATATAACTTAGGAAAAAATGTAATTCGAGTTTCTCAAAAAAATAGAAGTTGGGTTGATTTTATCACCACTTTTTTCAAGCAATTGGGAAAACCAATTTTAGCCAATTTAATCCTATTTATCATTTTGTGGAGTTTAGCTTCTGGGTGGTTGTATTTACTTTGGGTAGTGGCTTATTTTACTACTTTTCAATTTTCGTTGAGGGTTCGTTCGATGGCGGAACATTCCATAGTGGAGGATACCACCGATCCTTACTTGAATACGAGAACGACTTACGCTAACTTCATTGAGCAATTATTATTCGCTCCTTATCATGTAAATTTCCATGCTGAACATCATATGTTGATGGGTGTCCCTTCTTATCATTTACCAAAAATGCATCGCATCCTTCAGTCAAAAGGATTTTATAAAAAAGCTGTTTTAGAGAAAAATTATTGGCGAATAATTCAATTAGCGATTCGATAATTTTCTTCTCAAAGAGTTGACTTTCAATTTTTTACACAACAAAATAACTTTCCTAAAGTCAATAACAATACATTTACATTTTTCTGTAAACCTATCTATTTCGTTCCAGAAAAATATTTTTTCAAAAAAAATGAACTCTGTGGAATTATTTTTCCTCAAATCGTATTATAGCATCTGTCCAAACGAAACAACCCAAGAAATTGTGCTTCGGCACGAAAGAGGATCATGACAATTTTATAAAGTACCTGATGAGAGTTTCTGTATAGCTCCATAGTTTTGCTTTTTTTTAAAATGCAACATGCTGACTTTTAATCTTGCATCATCGCCATAATCTGGATGCCATAGGTTCGATTCCTATCTCAAGAATGCTTGAGTAACTCAGTTGGTTAGAGTACCAGAATTGACTCATAATCAATTCCCGTAAGAAGTTTTCAACGTTGCTTCTTAAAAATAGCGTTGACACCAAAGTTTTGTAAATGTACAACTAGCAAATATTTCCAATTTTATTGGATCAAATTGCAATCAACATTTTGCCTGAAAGAAAGGGATACCGATAAAAATAAGAAAAGTGCATTTTAACTCGGCAAATATTTTACTTATAAAATGTATGATAGTTAGAACCCACTTTTTTTGATTTTTTTCTCAACTTAATTTCCGTGAAATTTTGATAGGAGTACTTTTGCAATTCTTTTTTAAGAATAAAAACAATACTCTTACAAAGAGTACCTATTTAATTTTCATCAATCTATAAAGCTAAAAAAATGAAAAGAGTTAGAATTTATCCTTACAAAGTTGGATTAGTGTTTAAAGAAGGGAACTTCATTAAAGTCTTAAAAGAAGGAACACATTGGTTGTGGTTCACAGATGAAGTATTGATTTATGACATGACTAAACTATTTCATCCAACAGTTGATTTAAGTATTTTATTTCAAAATAAAGACTTAGAAGAACTATTGCAGGTGGTGGAAGTAAAGGATAATGAAATTGCATTCCTTTATGAAGATGGGATTTTTAAGAATGTTTTAAAATCAGGTCGTTATGCATATTGGAATTCTATTGTAAAATTCCAAGCTCGAATTTTCAACTTAGACACTTACGAAATTCCAGCCGACATTGATCGTAAAACTTTGATGCGACCAGAAGTATTACCTTACATTCTAGCGCACACGGTTGAGTCTTACGAGGAAGGGTTACGATTTGTCGATGGCAAGTTTGTTGAAAAATTGGAAGCAGGAGTTTACTATTCTTGGAAAAACCAAAACTCGATTGTTGTCTTAAAAATGGATACTAGAACACAGCAAATGGAAATCTCTGGTCAAGAAATTTTGACTAAAGATAAAGCTGCTCTACGAATCAACTTTTTCGTTCAACACAAAGTAGTTGATGTTGTAAAAGCATTGTTAGAAACCAAAGACTTTGCAAAGCAACTATACTTGATCATGCAGTTGGCGATTCGAGAATATGTAGGAACTTTGACACTAGATGAGTTGCTTGCTCGAAAAGAAAGTGTTCGCCCGTTTATTATGGAAGCTGTGATTGAAAAAACGGATGCATTGGGTGCTAAAATTATTACCTGTGGAATTCGTGATATTATTTTACCGGGAGAGGTGAAAGATATTATGAACCAAGTTTTAGTAGCTGAAAAAAGAGCACAAGCAAATATCATCACTCGTCGAGAGGAAACTGCTTCCACTCGAAGTCTATTGAATACTGCAAAATTGATGGAGAGCAACGAGATGTTGTTCAAGTTGAAAGAGATGGAATACGTGGAAAAAATTGCAGAGAAAATTGGTGAAATTACCGTTTCAGGCGGTACGCAAGTGGTGGATCAATTGAAAGATATTTTTACCAAAAAATAAACAGCAAGGACTTCCCATAAAACCAAAAAGCCAACCTCTAACGAGGTTGGCTTTATTTTTTATATGGAAAACGATCTGAATTAAAACTTAGTTCTTGATAAATTTAATACTGTAGTCTTTATTCTCAATTTTAAAATTAACGAGATACATTCCTTTCGACAATTCTCCCAAATTATTTATTTGAACGACACTATCATTAATAGGTAAATTCATTTCTTTGACCAAAATACCATCAATACTAAATATTCTTACTCTTAAATTTTGCTGATCACTTTTATCTAGCTTAATATTTAGCTCATTATAAACAGGATTAGGATAATAACTTAAAGAATTGGAACCTGAAATTTCCTTGGTCGAAGTTGTATTATTTTGATACACCCTTACATAGTCAACCACCATAGCACTTTCAGAAAAATTGCTCGCAATACTGGGCTGAATGGCTACATTAAAAATTAAATATTGCTCCGCATCAAAAGGCCAAGTACTAGCGTTTTTTACTTCGGGAAAATAAATATAGTGAACCACATTATCCACTTTAAAAATTAATTTTTCCTCTGTCCATTCTAAGGTGTAAATATGAAATTCATCTGATGCCGTTGGAATCGTCTGTCCTCCATGATTCTCTGTATTACCAAAACTTGATGGTGTATGAGTTGCACTCTGAACAAAGTTTTGGTTACTCCCCCAATGTTCCATGATATCTATTTCTCCACAAGCGGGCCAACCCGTAGTACCAAAACCTTGATTATCCCAATAGGCACCATCTTCATTAATATTTTTGCCCAACATCCATAAAGCGGGCCAGGTACCGACACCACTTGGCAATTTTGCGCGAATTTCTACTTTTCCATATTTAAATGAAAACTTGGAATTTAATCTTGCGGAGGTATATTGCTTGGTATATCCTTGGTCAGTAAACGTTTCTTTTTTAGCCACTACATTCAGCGTTCCATTTTCAACAAAAGTATTTTCTAGTCTATCCGTATAATGTTGGATTTCATTATTGTACCAACTTCCACCATCAGGAAGTTGAGTTTGATGAAACCATTTGCTAGAATTGATCGCTCCATCATCATCAAATTCATCTGACCAAATCAAATCATTAAATACTTGATCAACTGGAATGATTCCATCATAATTGAAGTCATCGATATAAGCTAAGACTTCGCTATTATTATTTTCTCCATTGACTTGAATAAGCACTCTATTGAAATCAAATCGCTCCGTAGGGGGAGGTAAACCACCATTTATATTAATATAGTTATCTGTTTTAAAATTAAACGTGACCGTTTGCCATTGATCTAAAGTGATCGATTTAATAACCTCCGATTGTGTTGTCCAAGGTTCATTTATTGTTCCGTCTTGAAGTTTTAAAGAAACTTGATTCGGTTCGTTTCCAGTTAAACCATTGGAGGGGACATAGATTTTAAAAGAAAAGGTGGCATTAGATATTAATTCAAAATTATTATTTACATCAAATCTTATATTGGCGTATTGCCCACCTACATCGTGATATTCTAATACGGTGGTTGATGAATTAATCCCCTGCGGAAATGGATTGGAAAGCGTACTATTGATTTCACAATCATCTCCTTCCCAAGTATCAATTGTTCCGTTCCCTTCAAAATCATCAAATACCACATTGGCTTGTGCTATAGGACAAAATGACAAAAGTAAAATTGTGATCAAGGTTAACTTTAGATAATGATAATTCATTTTGTGATTGATTTTTTTTTAAAATAAGAATAAAAACTACAGATAAAATTAGAACCTAAATTTACATTAAATGTTCATTATTTCCATGCTGTTGCAAGGCCATTTGCCTTGTAGGAGGAATTTTAGGTGTTCGCGAAAGAGAGCTGTTGTATTTCACAAAAGAGTACATACAACACAACAGATATTTTTTATATTTGTATTGTTAGACAGTACTTGATTTCAAAACCATTTAATAACTCACTAATGAAAATTAATTATTTATTTTTTCTCCTATTTATAGCGCTAGGCTGTAATGAGAGTCCTACACAAGACCATTCACAAACTGAAGTAGCCACTACAGAAGAAAAAAATAATACTACTGAAGTTTCTAGTACTGATGTAAAACAAAATGGAGATTATACCTCCCTGTTTAACAACCCAGATTGTAACGTAATAACTGCCGAAGAAATATCCTCAGCACTTGATCTGGTATTTAAAGATATGCAGGTCAAAGGTTCTTGCTCCTTTCAGACAGAATTTCCAAATAACAAATCTTGGTTTTTGAGTATCCTTCGGTATGAAATGAGCAAAAGCGATATTTTACGTGAAATAAATAATTTTAAATCGGATGAGTCCGGTCAGCTTGCAATAGAAATAAGTGAATCTGGTGATACTTATTTTTGTATTCAGCATAATAATGGTTATTTATCAATTTTTAATACTAACTATTCTAGTAGCTTTCTAATAAGATATGGAAGTATAGGAGAATCAAGGGGCTTTTCCAAAGAAGAGCGTCTGGTACATAAAGATCTTGCTGTGAAATTAGCTAACACAATTTTAATGAAACATCAAAAATAAAAATCTCATTCGTTTACCTACTTCTAAGTAAGCGGATGGGTTTTTTATTTCTTACTCTCGGTTTATGCAATGTCAAAAATCTTTTGATGTGGTATTTTAAAAACTGATATTTCTACCAAAGCTTATGAAACTTTTAACTGATTTT
>CAYGRM010000192.1:0-12497 GCA_964352225.1 uncultured Saprospiraceae bacterium
GATTTGTGGTTGTGATGGAAAAACTTATTGCAATGAATGTAATGCGAATAGCAAAGGGGTTACTGTTGATTATGTTGGATCTTGTAAGTGATTTTTAAATGGGAAAAAAATACTCACGAGGTGATTCGAGGTCGAATTACCTCGTGAGTAAGGTTTAAAAACTAAAATCCATTCGCCTTTGCTTGGCTACTCGATTTAACTGGATTCCATGGATCATCATATGATTTTTTCCAAACGAATTCGTGAATGTAGGCTACCGAACGAACTAGCCTCAAATAAGTTCCCGTATAAATACTCATCATCGGAACGTAAGGCCACAACTTCAATTCCTCTTTTCGTCGCTCCGAATAAATATACGTACTGGTCATTTGCATAAATCCAACAATAGTATAGATCGTAATATTCATTGGAATGATATACTTCAATGATCCAGAAAAATTAAAGATCATATCAATCATATATAACCACCAAGTGATATCCAAAATCACATTATAAAATACATTTTCAAAGAGTGCGAAGAAATTAGACCAACTAAAATTTTCACTTGGGAGATAAACATCTTTATGCTTTCTAACCCTAAATCGAATAATCGATTTATCCCAACGCAACCTTTGCTTAGTCAAAACTTTAAACTTGGAAGGTGCATTCGTCAGACAAACTGCAGATGGTTCAAAGACCGTTTTAAAACCAGATTTTCTAATTTTAACGGTGATATCTCCATCCAATCCTGGACCAATATCCCACCCTTTGATTGAGTCAGTTACATCTGCTCGGAAAGCTCCGAAGGCTCCAGAGATAATTTTATAAATTCCTAACTGGGAAGAAATAATCCGACCAACAGATATTGTTTTTAAATATTCAATTGCTTGTAATCTTGCGCAAAGACTTTCGTCAGCATTCCTCACTTTTACATTTCCACCGACTGCCCCAATTTTTTCATCCATAAAAAATGGAATTAAAATATTTTCAATCGCTTCTCGATCAAACGAACAATCTGCATCCAAATGCACAATGTATTTTCCTTTGGAAAAACGCAAAGCAAGATTTGCCGCTGATGCTTTTCCACCTCTCATATCATTTCGTAAAAATAAATCAATCAATCCTCGTTTCTGTAAATTACGACCAATGATCGGCGTCTCATCATCAGATCCATCATCGACAATAATTAATTCAAAATTTTGAAAAGTCTGTTCGGCTAAAGATTTGGTAAGTTTAAAGAGATGTTTCCCTTCATTTTTTCCAGGAATAATTACCGAGACAAATGGGTTTTCATTCCAAAATGCACGGCGAGCCTTTTCCCATTTTTCTTTTCGATCATTTCTAAAAAGATAGTACCAACCTGCGATTACAAAGTCAGCCATAATATATCGAGTCAACTCAAACAATATAAAATACCAAAAGACTCTGATAAATTTATCAGGGCCAACGGAATACCAATATCTTAAATATTCAGGTATAATATATTCTAGTTCTGGACTCATTCTAACATTTGTAAAATACTGTGATCGTCAGGGTCGAGTGTCATAACTTCTACTTCGAGCATTCTACCACTCCCCATGTCAATATTGTCTCCTATTAATTTTTTCAAATTATAATCTATCGTATCCTTCATTTCAGAAGCCAGTCTTAAATCACTTTCTGGCATTAAAAAGGCAAATGTGGAGAAATTTTTATATGAGATCAAATCAATCGGACGCAAGTATTGCCCTACGATATTGAGTATCTCTTTTTGTAAAACACCTTTAGTTTGTTCATCTAAGAAATCAAACTTATCTTCACTTAAGGAGATCACCCCAAAGTGACTTTCGTGACTTCTTAGTTCAAGCCTAGTTAACTCCTGCCCTACTAAAATTTTGAAAAGCCCCCATCCAAAATAATTTTTAGAGGTTTTAAATTCGTAGGTGGGTGCTTCTACTTTTTTACCAAAACCCCTAATTGCTATCTTTTCCCCTGCTGCTGTAATTTGTAAAGTTTGGATAGAACGATTAGCAATATGCTCCAGATCCATATCATGACCACAGTCGATGCAGGAAGCTCTCATGTTAACATCTTGCGATTGATGATTACAAGTTTGGCATTGATTGATTTCAGATGGCTTGTCATAATCGATTCCAATGTGACGTAAAAGCTTATCACATTTTGGGCAAACCATATCTTCATCTTGCTTAAAATCTGATTCAGGTCCGATGTAAGCACAGCGAAAATGGTGAATCAAATTCTCCGTTTTTAATTCTAAAGAATTACAACTTGGACACACCTCTCGGAAGTTCATGTAGGTTCCTTCACACTCATGACAAAGATTTACTTTATCAACTGTTTTAAATTTGAAATACTCTTCGTATTTCACATCAGCAAGATTATCTAAAATTTGAAGATGATCATTTACAGAGATATAGCCACTCAAAAATGGAAACGAATATCCAATTTTAGATGCTCGATTTCGAAATGGAACAAGTGGCTTTTGTCGAGTATAAATATATTGAGTGGTTTTGAGAATTAGGCTTTCTGAAAAATTTAAGCCTTTCGTATCTGACTGAATTCCTTTGACTCTTTCATTGATCTCTAGCGACTTTTGCAGCGCTTTGTTCATGGTAATATCCTCCACTCTTCCATCAGTCAGTTGAACTACTTCAGTAGGAATAGAAAGTGATTTGACAAATAAAGGCTTTAAGTACATAGACGCTACCTCCGAACTCCTCACCTCTTTGATGATGTTCGAGACTACTCCTGGAGATTCATTTTCAATGAATATTCCATCAGCTTTCGTCAGGTCAAGACCTGCGAAATTTGCGTCTGTTTTAACGATCGCAAAGTTTAGACCTTCAAACTCTTTGAAGTCTAACCTAAGAGGTCGCTGTAATATTCTTAATGCATTCATTGGGACGTATGATCAATTTGGGAGGGAGGGGATAACTCAGTTTTTTTTTGATTGAGGAGAAATCTGATATTTTACTACAACTAAAATAAGATAAAGTCAAGTAGTGTATCTTTAAAAAAATGAACTTAAGTGACGGTAAAAAGCACGACACATTAAAGATTATAACTATTCGAATATCAATGATTTATGGAAAATCATAATTCGTATTTTAATTTAGAAACATCAACGGTCATTTTATAAAAGTTAACCCATCTTGCACCTTCCTCTTCGGTAATTGGCAAAATATCAATTACGACATTTCGTCTTACTGGTTCATATTTACTTTGAAATTCTACTGGTAATTCTTTGGTCGAAATATAAATATTACTGATCCTTCCCAAGCCTTTCATTCCATCTGGAAATTGGATTTGCATCACATCATTGATTTCTAAATGGCTCATCAATTCTGGATCAAAATAAGCTCGAATACTAATATTTTCTTTCTGATGAATGGTCATCACATCTTGCTTTTCGTAACAAACTTCATTCGGGCTGAAATTAATATTTCCTATAATTCCATCAATCAAGGCGATGTAAGGAACAATCTCATTGATCATTACTTTCTCAAAAGTTTGTTTATCCGTTTCCATTTTTTGAATTTCTTCCTCTTGTCTCCGAAGTCGATAAAGGTGTCTCCTCAAAAAAGAAATTTCTTCTTTTAAAATTTTCTCTTGTACTTCTATCTTCATAATATCTGACTCGATCGAAGTTAGAGTATATTCAATATTATTGACACCAAGCAAAACCAAATCTTGTTGATGCTTAAATTCTTCTTTCTTAAATTTTAACCGAGAAGACAGATTATCCTTTTCTATATTTTTTAGTGCTATTTGTTTTTTCAAGTTCAACCTTTCCCTTTCTATCCAATCAATAGGTTTTTGAGCATTGTAAGAATTCCTAATAGAATTTCCGATATCATTATATTCATTGTGATAGAAAAATAGCGTATCTCCTTTTTTGACCTCTTGCCCTTCTTCTACTAGGATATCTAAAATCTTTACATCATTGGTAAAAGTCAATGCTTGCTTTTTCAATTCCACTTGTCCATTTCCCCTCAATATAGCCACTCCATTAAAAACTCTAAATCCACAAAACAAAACGATCGCACTCAAAATACCAATCCATGACCACTTCTGCCAGTTGATCTTTTGCTTGGCCTTTGGTGGCTCTTTGAGCGTTTTAATTACGCTATTTTTGCTTTTGAAATTAAAATTTTTCATGATTCTCGCTGTTTAAAACAGTCGATGTATTTTTTTAATGGTTATTTGATCTTACTTTTTGGAAACCTTCTTATTTCTTTTATCCATATCAATTAATGCTCCTAAACTTTCAAAAAGAAAAACACTTTTCGGTTTTGCACGCAAAGCTGATGAAATCCAAAATTCTAAATGATTTCGATTTTCGAATTTGGAAACTGGTACTTTCTGAATTTCTAATGTGGTAAAAATGGGGTCGTAAATCGTCAAGGCCACTATTCCTGCATCTCCAAATTTCCTATAATATTCTATTGGAATTTTTTCATCTAGAATGACTGATTTGAATTCGTTCTTTTGCAAATAATTGGTGATAAAAGTAAAATTCTCTTTCAAATCTAATTGAGTTAAATAGACATACCTGACTCCTTCTAGTTTTTTCCCAACCTCCTCAAATTTTCGGATATTCAAGCAAGAAATAAAATCTATGTGATGACTTTTCGTCGCAATTTTTGCCAAATTGAGATACATCACTTGTTGTATATCGAGCAACTCCATTTCCGCAGACAAGATCATATCTTGAATATTCAATGCCTTCAAAGGAGAATGTCCTCGGCGATCAAAATTCAATAGGACTCTTTCCACGCGAAGTTGTTCCTCCAATCTTGCTTTATTATGAAGAAAAGCGATGTACTGTTTCATCTTGTAACTGTACTCTTGGTACAAATTCAATAACTCACGTGTATTATTATAGACTTGATTATCTGCCTTTTGCTGGATGAGTTCTTTTTCTAAAAAATTAGACATCCTTTTTTCTTTTTTATTAAAATCAATCGGCATGCTAAACGAAGCCCCAAAACTTGTGAAGGAACGATCGTATTCAAAGGTTCGAGTTCTCAAATTATAATTACCAAATAGCTTTAAATTAGGAAGGTTTACGTTTGCATCTTTGTTCATGATCGCCTCTTTTTTCACGTCGACCATTTTACTGATCAGTTGTTCGTAAATGGTATCATTGAGCAATTTATCTATGTCTATATTTAGAATAGGAAATTTCCCCGCATCCAATTCTAACGTATCCTGCTGGACACGAGAGGTAAATGCATGATTGAATTTTTCATAGGTGCCTAATAATGCCTTACTTTCTTCGACCTTCTTTTTCACATCCAAGACCTCCGTGTATTTCACATCATGGATATAATACAAGTCCGTCAAAATTTCCAATAAAGATTCTAGGTAAGGAATTCTCTGATGTAATAATTCTATTTTTTGCTGGTTGACAGCATGAATTATTTTATTATAAATGAAAGGATAATTACTTGTTCTTCTTCTTAAACCTGCCTCTAATTCAAGCATCTTCAACTCTTCTTCCACGGCTTTACTTTTTCTTTTTTTATCAAAAAATCCATCGTTCAAAACGTCCCATTCCAATCCTGCTCGCCATCTCGACCCTGGTTCTAGAACTTCGTCTGCGCGTTCTCCATTCTGAGTATATCTTGCTGAAAAACTAAGTCCGAGGTCTTTCTGAATAGCATTGATTTGCTCCTTCAAAAACATCTCTTCTAAGCTGTCTACTTCAGAGAAGTCATACCTCAATAAATCAATCACCTGCTGTATGGCGACATCGTCCGCAACAAGTTGATTATCAGTCGATTCCGAAAAATCTAACATCAAAATTGCTTTTTGATAAATGCTATCTTCCAATGCTTTATTCAGCTTTCTTGGCTGAGCTAACAAGGTATTTACATTTACAAAAAAACAAACCCACAATAGTAAAACACTCCATGATTTTTTCATACACTATCTGCTCTTTTTGTTTCCAAAAATGCATTAATACACTTCGTCAAATATTTGACTAAGCAATTTCTTTTTATGTATTATTTCATAGCTCTCGTAAAAGCTGTTTGATTATCATGGTTAAGTCTGGAAAGAGTGATGAGTAATGAGTTTCTCCAGCGTGGAAATACTCATCACTCATCACTTATATTTCATCACTAAAAAATTAAAGAGTCATGTAAACCACTCCTCTAGGTACATTTTTGATGGTATTTCTAAAATCAAAAATGAAAGGTTGCGCTGAGCTCATTGACATATATTTATCAATCGTATCTTCTTTAAATTCTTTGTGTGGAACTGCTAATACGATGCAATCAAATTCATCAGTAGGATTCGCAGTAGTCTCAATTCCATACTCATGCATCACCTCTTGAGGTACAGCTTGCGGATCTTCAACGGTCACATTGATTCCCATACTTTTGAGATGTTGTACCATTTCAGCAGCTTTAGAATTTCGAATATCTTGCACATCTTCTTTGAAAGTAATCCCTCGAACTAAAACTTTTGCATCCATATTTGCGATGCCATCTTCTCGTAATTGTTTAGCAATTCTATTAGCAACGTGCTGTGGCATATGATCATTTACAGCTCGCGATGCAGCAATCAACTTAGCATTTACGCCTAATTCATTTGCCTTGTGAACTAAATAATATGGATCAACACCAATGCAATGTCCGCCAACTAATCCTGGATAAAATTTCAAAAAATTCCATTTCGTTCCAGCGGCGTCTAATACATCTTGTGTTCGGATTCCTACCTTTTCAAAAATCATTGACAACTCATTCATCAATGCAATATTGATATCTCGTTGTGTATTTTCAATGATTTTAGATGCTTCAGCTACTTTGATGGAAGTCGCGGGATGTACACCTGCTTCGATAATCATGCTATAAACTTCAGCAATTACATCACAAGCTTCTTGGTCGCAACCTGAAACTACTTTGGTGATTTTAGTCAAGGTATGCTTTTTATCTCCTGGGTTAATTCGCTCTGGTGAGTAGCCTATTTTAAAATCAATACCTGCTTTCAAGCCTGATTTATTTTCCAAAATTGGTTGGCAAACCTCTTCCGTACATCCTGGATAAACGGTTGATTCAAAAACCACATAATCTCCTTTTTTCAGTACCGTAGCTACCATTTGAGTAGCACTAATCAATGCGTTTAAATTAGGTTTTTTATTTGCATCAACTGGAGTAGGAACTGCCACGATATAAAACTTAGCTTCTGCTAAATCATTTACATTTGCAGTAAAATCTATGTTTCTATTTGAAAATGCACTCCTCGGTAATTCACCAGAAGGATCTTCACTTGCATTCATCATATTTACTCGATTCTGCTTGATGTCAAATCCGACACATTTTAATTTTCTAGCAAATTCAAGTGCGAGAGGTAACCCCACATATCCTAATCCAATTACCGCCATTTGGGCATTATGAATTAATAAATCTGTGATAATTTTATGGGTTTTTCGTTGATTAATAGTAGTTGTTCCTGATGCATTTGCATCAGAATAGGCGTGGTGTAGGTCGAGCATAATTAGTTATTTACAATAAAAAAAGTTAAAAAATTAAGGGAAAATAACGCGAGGGGAAGGATGCTATACAATATTGTTTAAAGTATGGAAAACTTAAAAAGCAATTAATGGAAAGCCCTAGATTAATTGCTTATTTGTCTCCGACGAAGGCTGTAGTACCAATTCTGTACCGAAATCTAATTTTGAAGCTTTTTTCTTAAAAAAAATGGGAAGCGATTGATAAATGAAAAAGCGATGTAGGGAAATTTCCCTACATCGCTTTTAACATAAATTATTATAACGAATAGCTTAGTTTTTTCTGAACAATAGAAGATCGTTTACTTATTATCTCTTTTTTTGTGTACATAAGCTTTTTTCCCAGATTTACTTTTTATAGAATTCGCCACCGCTTCTGCATCTTCACTTGTATTATATTTTGCTACACAAACAGAATAGTAATCCGAAAAATCAAATTCAACAATTTCTGCATTTGGATATCCACTACCTTTCAATCTATCCACCTCTGCCTGAGCATTAGCCTCACTTTTGAACGCTCCTGCAATGACTAAATAGTCTCCTGTACTTTTAGGATTCGTTGGCACAACTTCTTCGACTTCATCATCTTTATCGATGATTTCATCTTCATCTCCCTCTAAAGGAATTACTTCATCATCGTCTGCATCTTCATCAGAAGTCGTGGAACCAGTCGAGTCATTGTGCTCATCCATAGGTTCATCATCATCGTCTTCGACGTCTTCGATAGGTTTATCATCCTCATTATCGGCGCTAATATCATTAGCGTGAATAGTAGTTGGAGATTTTTTTGCGCAGGATTCTGCTTGAGTTGCCATGTAAGTTAAACCTAAGATAATGGCTAAGGCAACGATGAAATAAGTGACTGTTTTTCCCATAGAATGCTTGTTTAATGTTAGTCTTGAAAGTGTGTTTTCTAATTAAGTAAAAATATAGATATTTTTTGGAAAAAGGAATAGGTTTTTAAAAACCCAAAAATATTTTCCTTCTCATTTTTTTTATAAACTTAACTGTCCAGCACTAGCCTTTACCTTTGTCTCTACAGTTATCAATGTTCCATCTAATATAAAATGAACCAACGTTCGTACTTTACCTTTTTTGAAAATTACTTGTAACGCAGTTTTGCAAAGGTGCAACCACGGAGTCATTCTCAAAGCTTCATTTTTGTATTGTTTTGCTTTGCCAGCAAAATCACTATTTTGAATAATTATCAATCCCTGATCAGTTTCGATGACAAAATCAATCTCTGTTTCAAATAATCTTTTTTGATAAAAATGTCGAATCGAATATTTTCGATAAATCTTATTATTGGAAAAATTTTCATTCAAATACTCATAGAACTTTTGAGAAGATTCAACTAATGCGTTCTCTGTAATCGTTTCTGATAACTCATATCGTTCTAAAAATCCACTTGCCATATCCCACCTCAATTGATCATCATATGCTAAATGATCTGCAATTAAAAATGCTTTGGTCATTTTCAGCAAGGCATAAGTATCGATATCCTCTGTGATTTGGAAAGCAGTACCATAGTTTACCATTGCTCCTGATTTTCCAGTAAAATCAGTTATCTGTTCTTTCGTCAAATCAATTTGATAACTTGTATGTTCTCGATTCCCTTGCCGTTCATCCAAAAATAAAATACTTTCCTCCTTTGGTTCCGTATGCGTAAAATCTTTTGGGAATGACTGCACCCAAGTTTCTTTGTATAAAATATCACCCCACTCCCATTGCGTCTCCCCTGAGTTTTCATCTAAGGTTGGCACTTTTTCATCACCTGCATGCCAGACACGGTTGAGCCAAAGAGTTCCTTTTTTTCGAGTAGGAAAAACTAAATAATCACGAGCTCTGGTCACCCCAACATACATTAATCTAGCCTCTTCTTGCAAAGCTTGTTCTTTGGCAACTTGACTGACCTCGCTCACTTCCAATCTTTCCGAAAGTGCCGTTCCACCACTTTGATCAGAATATGGATTTATCCAAAATCGCAACCAACGCCCTGCCAATATATTTTCTAAATCAATCTCATCAGAATCTGATACGATGTGCATTCCAAAAACATCGCTCCTTAATCTTCCTTCCAAACTATGGCAAATTACCATCGGCCACTCCAAACCTTTACTTCGATGATAAGTCAAAATATTGACCGCATCACTCCCCTCGCCCGAACCTTGAACATCTTTTTCATTATTTTCTAAATCATTTAAATACAATAAAAAACCTCCCAAAGAAGCTGCCGTATGCAATCGATTACAAGCTGCTTCGTATTGCAAAGCGAATCGTCGCATCACATCCACATTATCTAATCGTTGTTCCACTTTGCCCCATCGAGCAATAATTCTTCGCAAATCTAACTCCTCCAAAACAACATCCAACAACTCTGCACTACTCAATTCGACGGTGGTTCGTCGCAATTCATTTAATTTCTCAATATAAAAATCATCTTCTGCCCACCGCTTATTGGAGTTTTCTTTTTGATCTAAAAAATTCAATCGATGCTCAATGATTTCTTCGATATTTTTGCCAGAGGCTAATTTTAAAATTTCAGCAATCGATAGAGAATCATTTTTGTTCAACATATATTTTAGGCAAGCTAAAATTAATTTTGCCTCCGCAGTTGACAGCAAACCTGTTCGAGCAATGGCTGCTTTCAGGCCTGAACGATGCAAGGATTCCGCCATGGCTTGGCACTCTGCATTCGATCGACAAAGTATGGCAATATCACCTGGCTGCATTTTTCGCCAGTCTTCATCATCCTTTGGAGCGACTAATGGTTCTTTGTCTAACAATACTCTTACAGACTCTGAGATACAGTTTTCCATCCAAGGTTTACCGGGCAATCGATTTCCCTCAATATCTGCTTCAAAGTGCCAATGTTGAATCGCATCACCAGCTTCGATAGGTTCGCTATTTTTATTTTTGCTATCAGCCGTGGCAATTTTTGTTCGCTTTGGCTTGAGAACAACTTGATTTTCTGGAATGTGAGAAAATGATTTGGTAAAAATAGCATTCGATGCATTCACAATATCTTCTCGGGAACGCCAAGAGTATTCCTGAATATCCTCAGGTTTCACGCCTCCTGCTTCTTGGATAATTGCTTGCATCAACTTGGGATCAGCTCCTCGAAATCCATAAATGGATTGCTTCGGATCACCCACCCACACCGAGTGTTTGGCTATTTCAGATAGCTTTAAAAATATTTCTAACTGAATCGGGCTAGTATCTTGAAATTCATCAACCATCAATAAATCCAATTCACTTTTCAATACTTCTTTCACATAAGGATGATCCAACAATCGCTTGACTTGGATTTCCATATCGATGTAATCGATGAGCCCACGCTGTTTTTTGTAAGCTTCATATTCTCGAATTGCTTCGATTGCAATCTCAAAAATCTGATGAATAAATTGTTCTATATCTTGATGGAATTGAGGAAGCGTATCATGTGCTCGGGCAAGTTCTTGCAAATCTTGAATATCATCTTTACTTTTTGCCCCTACTTTTAGTTTAGAAATTTTCACCCATTTGTGCCAATCCAAACTGCCTCGCATATTTAATTCATTGCGAAATGCTTTTAAAGTTTCTAAGCCTCCACGAGTGACTTTGGTTTCGTCTGAATTATTTTCCAAACGATCTATCGCCTCGCTCATTTCCTTTTGCAAATCAGCATAAACTTTCGACGGATCTTTAGTTGATTTTTTTCCTAAAAAAACAGCAAAGGTTTCGAATGATTTGGTTTTACTATTTTCTAAAACCTCCATGGAGAAATCATTTGAGCGAGCCACATCAGTCAACTCTTTTACCTTCTTCCGCCAATCGTACTCGCCTTTTTTATTGAGTCCCAAAATATTGGTGTAGCGATCCATCTTTTCCATCCGCTCCAAATTCAAGACCGTCGCTAAACTTTTATTGAACATCACTTGCTGATCTTCGTCGGCAATAATATCCACTTCCGGTGACACCCCTGCCTCAAAGGCAAATCGGCGTAATAATTTCACTCCCAAACCATGAACCGTTCCGATCAAAGCGTTGGTCAATTCATCGGCTTGCTCTGTCAATCCTTCTTCGAGCAATCTTACGCGCACTCGTTCCTGCAATTCTGCCGCGGCTTTTTTGGTAAAGGTAGTAGCAATAATTCCACTTGCTCGAACACCGCCTTTGAGCAATTCAACCATTTCGGAAGTCAAACGATACGTTTTTCCCGAACCAGCACCAGCAGAAATAATTTTAATATTTAACTTCATAGAGACCCGTTTTTTTAACGGGTGAAATTACGAAAAAAGGTGGGGGTTTTGTCGCAGATTTTTTAAGATTATTTTTGATTACTCCAATACAAATGAAAAGAAAATTATAAAAATCAGATAGGTCATGAAAATCTGTGGCAAAAAAGCATCAATTTTCATCTTTCAATTTTCATCTTTCAATTTTCATCTTTCACACTAATCACTTTTCCAGTATCCAAAATACGGATTTCAACACGTCGATTGAACGACTGCTCTTTTAAATCCCTGGTTTTTGGATAAAGCATTTGAGTATTGCCATAACCATTAAATGTGATGCGATTTTCTTCAATTTTATTTTCCAATAAAAAATCATAAACTGTTTTTGCCCGATTGATCGAAAGATCCCATTCCCATTTTTTAAGCTGTTCCTTGGTTCTGAAAGGAGCATTAATGTGTCCAGCGATTTCAATTTTGATGGTAGGATTGAGTTGCATAAATTTTAAGACTTTGGGTAATTCAGGTTTTGACTTAGGCAAAAGAACTGCTTGATTGCCAACGAAATATAAATTCTTGATCGCTACTTTTTCACCTACTTCGATAGGCAAAAGTGGGATTGACATGATGACGGTATTCTTTTTCACTTTGACCATTTGGGTGTCGAAAAAATAGTCTTTTTTGTAAATTTCAATTCCGACGACGGTGTTTTCTGCAACTAACTTTTCGAAGGAACCATCGGATGCTGTCTCCAAAGAATCTTTGTGATTTTTGGTATGAAAAATAAC
>CAYGRM010000193.1:0-12370 GCA_964352225.1 uncultured Saprospiraceae bacterium
CTATTTAGAACTTCCAGATTTTTAAAAATCTGGAAGTTCTTTTCATTTTTACAAAAAAAAATGACCGAACAACTCACGTTATTCGGTCATTAATTTTGTAAAGCATAAAACGAAAATCAAATGTAACCTCAAATAAATGAGGATTCTGTGAACAGTCTAAATTTTATTCAGTAAGGCAGTAGCTTCTGCTTTTTTCCAACTATCAGCATCTATCACTAATTGGAGTAAAGCCATCGCTTCTTTTATTTTTCCTTGCTTCAAATATGCTAAAGCCATGAACCAGTTTGCCTTTGGGGCAAAAAGAGCCGATGAATTTAGTTCTTTACTTTTAGCAAGATGACTAATTGCTTTGTCATAATTTGGAACATCTTCATAGAGATAACTCAATCCTAAGTAAAAATGCTTCTCATCTAATTTCTCAGAATTTCTTTCCATTGAGCTCTCGATCGCAGCAACCGCAACTGAAAATTGTCCATCACGGTATGCACTAATTGCATTTTTCCAGTTTGAATCAACATCTAGATCATTCACATTCATGAATGCTTTTGGTGCAACATAAACCTCCATCAATTGCTCATCAGCCAATGCTCCAGCATCTGGGCTTGAGAAGGTCAACCAAGCCAAGGACAATCCTAATCCTAAAATAAAAACGGCTGCAATATTTCGAATCCAATTGATGGATCTTCGAGGAGCCAATTGTCGAATAGGTGTTTCTTTCGCAAGATTTCCTTGTTCTTTCAATAAGCCTTGCCAACGCATTTTTTGCTTAACATTAAAATCGGCATTGATAGTTACCGCAACTTGAACTTCCTCTGCAAAGTCTGCATCAGATTGTTGGAGTTGTTCGAATTCTAGGCGCTCTTTTGCGCTTAACTCCTCATTCAAATATTTTTCGATTAAATCTAAATTTTTCATAGTGCAAATGTAATATTTCCTCTCGATAGAGCTAAATTTAAAAATTAGTTTAAGTTAGTTTTTAAGACCTCTTTTTTAGAATTTCTTAATTTGGAAGAAAACATTATAATTTACTGTAAAAATTTAGGGGTAGTTGTTTTATAATATTTCTGATTTCCAACTATTTAATCTTTATTAAAAAAAAGGTGAACCTAATTTAAGAGTTTTTTATTCCTAAAAACTAAGCCTTTATTCCTCTTTATTTTTTAAAATCTTTTATTTCAAATAAAAACAAAATATAATTTTTATTATGCGAAAATTCACCATATTTCTAAGCATTTTTATATTCTTTGCCTGCAATACTTCTAACTCTTCTAATTCAAATAAGGTTCAAGAGAAAGACATTTTACCACAAGTAGATATTGAAGCGAACCTTAAATCTCTCCATATTTCACTCCCTACTTTAAATAAACCATTGGCTAATTATGTGCATACTGTGCGAACAGGTAATTTAGTTTATACCGCTGGAAAAGGTTCTGCCAATCCTGATGGAACTTTATACACCGGTAAATTAGGCGATGATTTGACGATTGAACAAGGACAAGAAGCAGCTCGATTAGCGGGTATTCGATTGTTGGCAGCTTTGCAAGCGGAGTTAGGCGACTTGAAAAAAGTAAAACGAATCGTCAAAGTTTTGGGTATGGTCAATGCCACACCTGATTTTACGGAACATTCGCAAGTCATCAATGGTTTTTCAGATTTGATGGTTGCAGTATTTGGTGAAAGAGGAAAACATGCCAGGTCAGCAGTTGGGATGAGTTCTTTACCAAAAAACTTGGCGGTGGAAATTGAGATGATCGTGGAGGTGGAAGATTAAGAGAATGGTTTAGCTAGACTTTATTCACCACAGATTACACGAATTTCCACAGATTCTTTTTTTCTTAATTAATCTCTGAAAATTCGTGTAATCTGTGGTGAGAAAAAATTCCTCTGTATCTTTTTTCAAAGAAACCACACCAAGCCAAAAAGAGTTTTAGTTATCTTTACCTTTATACATTTTTTTACAAAAACAACAAAATGAGAAAATCAATTACCCTTTTCCTTTTATTCCTTTTCTCCATAACATTACATTCACAAGCTCCTGCCAAAGTCGAAAAACTAGGCTTAGTGCTGAGTGGTGGTGGCGCCAAGGGACTTGCGCACATTGGTGTCTTGAAAGTATTAGAAGAGGAAGGTATCGAACCTCAATTCATCACAGGAACGAGTATGGGAAGTATCATCGGTGGACTTTACGCTATTGGTTATACTGCTGCGGATTTGGAAAAAGTAGCGCATGATGTTCCTTGGTTAGAATATTTTGATGATGAGATTTCGAGAAATGCACAACCAATCGAAGCTAAGGAAGAAAGCGAAAAATATCAATTTTCATTTCCAGTAGTTAATGGAAAAATTCAATTTCCAAAAGGCTTTATCCAAGGTTCTAAAATGTCAATGTTGCTTTCTCAACTCACTTTGCCCGTTCATCAAATTGAAAATTTTGATGACTTCTTTATTCCTTTCAGATGTGTTGCAACTGATTTATTGACTGGTGAAGGTTATGTTTTTGACAAAGGTTTTTTGCCTGATGCTATGTGTTCGAGTTCTTGCATTCCTACCGTTTTTGAGCCAAGAGTTATTGGAGACAAAACATTGATTGATGGAATGTTCGTTAGAAATTTACCTGTCGAAGATTGCCTCAAAATGGGCGCAACCAAAACGATTGCGATCGACGTAGGCGCACCTTTGTCCACCTTGGATGAATTAACCTCTTTCGTCGGAGTTCTAGGGCAGACTACTTCATTCGGTATGGTAAAATCAACCGAAGAACAACAAAAAAAGGCTGACGTACTCATTATGCCTGACCTTAAAAATATGGGTTCATTAGACTTTAGCAATGTGGATACTTTGATTGCCAGAGGTGAAAGAGCTGCTCGAAACATGCTTCCACAAATTAGAGCATTGAAAAAGGAATTGAATCTCAGAAATCAATCCCCAGCCAAACGAGCTCGTAATTTTTCAATTCCTACTGAATTAAATATTACCTCTATTGATTTTGAAGGCGGAGAAAATTCCGACATTCGTACCCTTCGCCGATTGATAAAAATTAAACCTCCTCAAGTACTTACTCAAAAAGAATTAACTGAAAAATTGACTGGGGTTTATGCGAGTGGATTTTTTACTTATGTTGATTATAGATTGCTTCCTGAGAAGGATGGCTACAAATTATTAGTGCGAACGAGGGAAAGTAGTACAGTACATTTAAGATTTGGTGGACATTATGATACCAATGTAAATGCAGCAATTTTAGTTAGTGCTTCTTTTCAAAATCTTTTATTAAAAGGTTCTCACCTTTCGGTGGACGTACGTATTTCTGAAACACCTGGAATCTTTTTTGACTATTTGATTCATACTAATTCTCGCCCCAATGTTGGTCTACGGATAGATGGAAAATGGAATTTCTACCCAGGTGATTATTATGAAAATAATAACTTGGCAGATGGATTCACGATGCAACATGCCAAAGATCAAATCGGATTGTACTCTGGAATAAGTAATCATTCCTCGATTTGGTTAGGTTGGGGAACAGAGATTTTTGTACAAAAAGAGGTTTTTTCTATCGACCAATTTGAAGCGGTTAATACCTCACAAAATTATTTATTTGCAAAATACTCCAGAGATAAACTCAATCGAAAATACTTCTCCACCTCTGGTTATAAAATTGCTGCAAATGGAAAATATATTCTCGGAGGAAAATTAAGAAACCGAGTTGAAGAAGTAGAGGATCAATCTACTGCCGAAAATTATTATGCTCAATTTGAATACAAACACATTTTTCCATTAGGTAGAAGCGCATCCTTGCATTGGTTCAATCAAGCGGGTTTTTCCCAATTGAGACAAAGCAACTATATCAACCTTTTTTATTTAGGAAATTCTATAGCTACGCAAGATCGCTTTGTTGAATTTGTCGGATTTGACTACATGGATCAATTAGCCAATCAATATGCTTTCACAGGTATAAAATTACAATGGGAACCTTCCCTGGGATATTTTGTCTCTTTCCTCGCTAGCTATGGAGCATTCGAATTGGAACCATTTGACCTCGTGCAAGAAGGGCAAGTTTTTACCAAAGCGGGGCAGAATGAAAATATGGCTGGCATTGGAGTTGAATTAGGAATGTTGGTTCGACAGTTTGGCCCACTCTCAATCACTACGGAGTATGATCTTTTCAATCATAAGTTAAATACGAATTTGAGATTAGGGTATCAGTTTTAGCCTAATCCAAAGAAAAAAATAACTAAAAGTTCAAAAACATTTGCAAAAGAAAGGGAAAGTAGATAACTTTGAATTTCAAAGTACTTTTAACGATTCAACAAATTGACATATGGTAATGGATAAAAGAAACGAACAACTCGAACACCTCAGCGAAATCAGATCATTGATGGAACGCTCCTCTCGATTTATTTCCCTGAGTGGATTGTCTGGAGTGGCAGCTGGTATTTTTGCATTGATTGGTGCAGCAGCAGTTTATGTTTATTTTGATATCTCACCATTTGATGAGCATTTAGTTTACTATGCAGATGTTGTGGCAGCAAAAGAAAAATGGGGAATGGATTACTTAACCTTTTTCTTTTTAGATGCGGCATTGGTTTTTATCTTTGCCGTCGCTGGAGGTATTTTTTTTACCACTCGAAAAGCAAAGCAAAAAGGTCAAAAAATTTGGGATAAATTAACTCAAAAATTATTGCTCAATCTATTGATTCCATTAGCTACTGGAGGTGTTTTTTGTTTAGCATTAATGAAGCATGGAGAATTTGGATTGGTGGCACCGGCTACTTTGGTTTTTTACGGATTAGCCTTAGTGAACGGAGGAAAATATACTTTGAGTGATATTCATTATTTAGGATTATCTGAAATAGCTTTAGGCTTAATTGCCTTATTTAATATCGGTTATGGTTTAGAATTTTGGGCCATCGGATTTGGAGTTTTACACATTATTTATGGTACAGTTATGTATTTTAAATATGAGAAATAACAATATATTTTTCTCAAAAAACTCCTACAGAGCGTAAGAAAATATTATGAAAGAAATCATTACCAAACTCAACAAAAAGTTTGACAATAAAACTCGACTAGGCATTATGTCTTTGTTGATGGTCAACGATTGGGTGGAATTCAAAACATTTAAAGAAATGTTGGGAGTAAGTGATGGTAATCTAGCAAGTCATATAAAAACCTTAGAAGCTGAAAAATATGTTCAAGTAAAAAAACAATTTGTAGGAAAAAAACCACAAACTTCCTACGCCGTGACGAAAGCGGGTAAGAAAGCCTTCAACGATCACTTGGACGCCTTGGAAGCTTTATTGAAAAACCGTTGAGAGATTAGTTAATCAGCATTTTCTTTTGAGTTATTTCTCTATCTATAAATTAACTCAAAAGAAAATAACACAATAACTAATCTATTTTTTTTGTTTATTAACTTTGAAAAACAAAGTACTTTTAAAAAATGAACTGACAAAATATATTAAGCAATGAAAACTGTATTAAGCTTTAGAGAAAAGTTACTACTCAACTTAGTGGAATGGACAAAACCATTATACGCTCGATTTTTTCAAAAATCAAAGATGCCATGGAAAGTTAATTTGGAAAAACTAAAAACATTTCCACCTGAAACTTTAGGTGGCGACTTGGCTCATTTTTTAGAAAAAGAAGGTTTCTCTTTAATGCCAAAATTTGAAAGTCACGATGTCTATCATGTTCTATTAAATTACAAAACCACAGTAGTTGAGGAAGCTCGAATGCAGTTTTTTCTCCTAGGCAATCGAAAATATTCATTGTACATCATTGGAACTAATTTGATTTCACTCATTTTCTACCCAGAACAAGTTCAATCTTTTATCAAAGAATTTCAAAAAGGCAGAAAAGCGATTTCGATTGCCAAATGGGATTTTGAATTTTTATTAAATGAGCCTACGAAGTCGCTGAGAAAAATGATTTTTCGACGACCTACCCAAAATATAAACCCTTTCATTTTTTGATTTTTTTAAAAAATGAAAGGACTAAAAATGTTGAACGTGCAGGAAATGTCGCTCTCTCCATAAAGTTGGAGAGGCGGCGTTCTTTAACTTTGAATTGGCGCTCCTCAAATAAACCTGAAAAATTAATCCATCAAAAAATTAAAAAACATGAATGCTCATAAAATAGAAAATACCAAAATCCCAGTACACTCCAACTACTATTTAGGGATAAGGGAGAGTTCAGGAAACAAAGGATCACTATTTCTCCTTCTAACTTTAAGCACGCTATTCAGTTTTGCCCTCTTCGCATTTCGATTAGAATATATAGATTTTGATTATTCAAAAATTCAAAGCGTCCGCGACCTCTGTTTTTATCGAGGAACATCAACCTTTTTCTTTTTGAATTGGAACCTATTTTTAGCTTGGATTCCTTACCTAATTGCATTGTCTCTTCCTTTTTTACATCGGAAGTTTAATTCTAAAATAATTATTGTAGGAGCATTGTTATGTTGGCTATTATTTTTTCCAAATGCACCTTATATCGTAACAGATTTTTTGCACTTAAGAAAAAGAGCAGGTATTCCTCTTTGGTATGATATGATGTTATTTATGTCATTTGCTTGGACAGGTTTAATATTAGGATATGTTTCATTGTTGGAAGTTCAAGTTTTCCTTCGGAATTTTTTCTCAAAAACTGTGGTCAACTTTGTAAGTATTATTGCCTTGTTACTTTGCGGATTTGGAATTTATTTGGGTCGATTCCAGCGGTGGAATAGTTGGGATATTATTACTCAACCACTTTCACTTTTTGCAGATATTTTAAATATTCTGGCTCAACCGCATACCCTTGGTTTAGCAATAGTGCTTTCTGCATTTTTATTGTTGGGATATTTTACGTTGCATAATTTGGCCCAAAGCGAACGATAACTTTTTTCTAATCAAAAATATAACCTCATGTTTAAAAGATTTAGTCCTCTTTTCTTTTCTACCAAAGTTTGGTTGACGAGTGTAATTCTCACTCCCTTATTTTTCCTTTTGGTGGATCCAATGCTTCCACCAGTTGCTCCAGTTCGGAGTGATCCATTTGAAACCATTTTTACTATGATAATTATCGGTGGAGGATTTTCTATTCCTAATTGGATTTTACTAGTATTAGCAACTTGGCTACTCAGCAAAAAGGGAAAAAACATTCAACAGATAAAAAACATCTTGACGATAATTTCAATCTGCTTGACCTTAATGCTATTTCTCTTTTTGATCGCTTCCATAGATTTCCCAATTAAGTGGTGGGCTTCATTATTTTATGCTTTCACCGTTTCAGTAAGTATTCAATTTTATCATTTAAACAATGTGACACCTGAAGTTAGATGGCTAGACAATGTGCTGGATGATCAGGCTTTTTAACAAAAAAAACTTATGAAAACTATTTCCAATCATTTTAAATATACCAGCAATGTTTGGTTGACAAGTGCAATTTTGACACCCTGTATATTCGGATTGATCATGACCCTACTTGGCGAAGGTTCAATGATCATTGGTTTAGCCATCACTTTTGGTATTCTGTTCTCAATTCCTAATTACTTGATTTTTCTTTTTCTAGTTTGGAAAATCAATACTACTCAACTTCCCAAAACTGAGAAAAAAATAATCATCAATATCATTGGAGTCGTTTTAACATTTGCATTATTTATGTTGATTTTTCATCAACCAAATGGAGTTAGTAAGGAAGGAATCTATTTTAGTATTGCTTATAGCTTAACTATATCTTTTGGTATTTGGATCTTTGATCTTAATCGACAAGTTCCGGAAACATTATTTGAAAAAAAGCGCCTACCTAAAATAAAAATACTCGAGGATATTCTTGATGATGATATTTATTAATTAGGTTCTAGATGATTTCATTTGGTTATTAAGTTATTGGTTAATGAGTTATTAGTCGTACAATTTATTGAATACTCTGTAACCTAATAACTATGTATCCATGACCAAATGAATTCATTTAGAACCATTAATCAACCTTAACCTAAATCCATCTTTCCGAACTTCTCCTATTTTAAAAAAAATTCATATTTTACACATTCATTTAACGAACCTACAAAATATGGAAGTAGTCAACTCTCTTTTGATGGAAGTGGAAGCATACGTGACTAATTTTATCACCGAACAAGTCGATAATAAATATGCCTATCATAATATTCAGCATACGCTTGATGTAGTTAATGCAACACAACAATTAGGCAAGGCACATCATCTCCACTCCAAAGAGTTAGAACTACTGGTGATTGCAGCTTGGTTTCATGACATTGGGTATGACCAAGGCCCTGTCGGACATGAAGAAAGAAGTGCTCAATATGCAAAATCATTTCTTGAAAAACATGACTTTGAAGAAGGTGATATAAAAATTATTCAGAACTGTATCATGGCTACAAAAATGCCTCAGAATCCAAACACCTTGTTTGAGAAAATTTTGTGCGATGCAGACATGAGTCATTTAGGTAAAAAAATCTATTGGGAAAGATGTGGCAGAATACGTCAAGAATTAACCTTGACCAAAAACACTACCATGTCAGAACCTGAGTGGATCGAATTTGAACTAAACTTTATCATCAATCAAAAATATCATACTGCTCAAGCCTACCACCTTTTCGAAAAACGAAAGAAAAAACATATTCGCCAACTTAGAAAATTAAATGATCGGCTTCACCCAAATGAAGGACTAAGTAAGAATGAAATGCCAAGTCGACCTAAGAAAAAAAAGAAATCAAAGAAAGGGACCACTAAAAATGTGGAAGAAATTGCCATCCACAATGTAGAAGAGATCAGTCAATTAAAACTTGGTAGAGGTGTCGAAACGATGTATCGAACGGCTTATCGGACACATGTAAATCTAAGTTCTATTGCTGATAACAAAGCCAACATCATGTTGAGTATCAATGCGATTATTATCTCAATCACCATTTCTACTTTAGTTCCAAGTTTTGAGACTAACGAAAAGCTACAAATACCTACTATTGTTTTATTGACCGTATGTTTAGGCTCAATTATTTTTGCTACCCTATCCACTAGACCAAAAATTACCGAAGGAAAAGTAACCCGCGAAGACATCATCAATCGAAAGAGTAATCTTCTATTCTTTGGAAACTTTTACAATATGGACTTAAAAGATTTTGATTGGGGAATGATGGAAATGATTAAAGATTCTGACTTTTTGTATAGTACAATGACTCGCGATCTTTATTTTTTGGGAATTGTCCTAGCTAAAAAATATAAATATCTTCGCTTCTGTTATAGTATTTTTATGTACGGATTAATTATTTCTGTAATAGTTTTTGCTTTAGCATTCCTTAAGTAAAACCAATCACATCTTCAATTTGTCAAAAAAAAGAACATAATTATCAATACTAAGATACATCATCATTTTTATTGGAGCTTTTAGTTTCTTCTACATATTTTTTTTACATTTGGTTATGAAAGAAAACCTTTCTTTCTCTAAACTTAAATTAACTAAATACTTTTAGAATAGAAATCCTTAATTAGCAAATTCTATCTTCTCTTTATAAAATCTATTATTTATCACCATATTGGTTTGCTACTATTATTAATGCTTGTGTATATAACGTAAGCAAATGACATTAATCATACTGAATGGTATTTGATTGACATGCTGATTTTTTAACCTAAATCAAACAATACAACTTTTCTACTTTGGAGATACAAACAACATTGCTCTTCTCATGAAAACACCTACAGACGATATATTCCAGCTGGTTAATTCCATGACTTCTGCCGAGAAAAGATATTTTAAAATCCATTTCTCTTCAGAGAAAAGTTTAATGACAAAACTTTTCAACCTTCTCAATTCTATGAAATCATATGATGAGGAAGAGGTTAAAAAACGTTTTAAAAATTCTAAGTTGAGTAAAAACTTAAAGGTTTACAAAATCATGTTATTCGAACTTTTACTCAAATCTTTAACTTCCTTTCGATATAAAAAATCTATCAACAGTATCATTCGTCAAAATTTAGAGGAAGTTGAAATCCTTGCCGAAAAAAAACTATATCTGCAAGCCATTAAAAAACTTCAAAAGACCAAGCAACTTTGCTATGACCATGAAGAATTTGATCAACTTATCACTATAATTAATTTAGAATATCAATTTATAGATTTTTATGAGCTTCCAATTTCGACTTCGTCAAATTTGCGTTTGCTTGATGAGATTTTTTTTTCTAATAATATCATTTCAGAAATCTTTGCATTAAAAAAATTGAATTACGAATTGAGATCAGATGCAAGAAAACTCACCTCAAAAAAAATATCAGACGCCAAAATAAAATCAATTGAAGCTTCTCTCAAAGACAATCTTAAAACCAAAAAGATTTTAAAAAAGAAATACTATTCTCTTTCTTGTTTAGCTCATGTTTTTCATAGTAAGGCTAATCCCAAAAAAGAGCTAAAGTACAGAACCTTGGCAATTGACTTATTCAAAACCAATCCTCGTTTCATCAAAAGTAATCCTCATAAATATTGGGATGCCTATTTTAATCTTGCCAATTGTTATTTGCGAAATGAAGAGTTTAACCATTTTGATAAAACGGTTAAACATCTTAGGTCTTTCACAAAGAAGCATCCTTCTTTTGTTCGCAAAAAGATTTTCATTGCAATTTTAGAATTAATTCGTCATCGCAAACAGAAAAATTTCAAGCTAATAGTTAATGAACTAGAACCCGAAGTTTTGAATCTAATAGAATTGTATGGAATAGGTGAAGAACGTACTATTATATTTTCATCGATTTCTTTGATGATGACTTACCTTGCTTTGGAAAATCATTCTAAAGTGCAATTTTATTTGAGACGATTATTTCAGTCTCCGATGGATAGTGACACCTTTAATTATTTTTTCGAAACCGTTAATATGATTAGTCATTATGAAACTGGAGATTTCGACATTTTGCAAAATCTACTTACTTCTAGAAAGAGAAAATTTAAAAGAAATTCAGCTTACGGAACCCCATTCTATAAAGAAGTACTAAATTTCTTTTCTCAACTTTTAGATCCTAAAAATGATCTCGCAAAAAGCGTCAAACAACTTCAAAGCAAAGTCAAACTTTACCCAGAAGATAACTTCGTTGGGCTAATCCAATATTTCCTATTGGATGATTGGATGAAGGCTTTGCTTGCCAACAAAACTTACGGAGAGTTTATCAGTAATCAGTAAGCTTTCAGCCTACTGATTACTGATTACTGAAATTTGCTCAGCTCCCTCTCCTACTTGATCGGCAATCCACTCTCCATTTTCGCAAAGTGGTACCATTTCTCTTTTGATAAAATCAAAAACATCTTCTTTAATTTCATCTGGAAAAAGCAAGTGAATATTGGGGCCAGCATCCAAACTGAAATAAAGTGGCTGATTAGTTGCAGCTCGATAAGCTCTAATTTTTTCAATCATCACCAAGGTATTTGGTCGAATCAAAATGTAGGATGGCTCGGAGGTCATCATGAGTGCATGTAGGGTGAGTGCCTCGTTCTCAGTAATCTCCCCAAAGGTTTTAAGGTCACCTTCTTCCAAAGCTTTTAATAATTTTGCAAATCTTTCATTGGCTTGAGCATAACGATTTTCTGCAAAAATATTCCCTTCCATCAATCCATGCCCTGCTCGACTACTAACACTTTTTTCTTTTCGATCTGCAATCAAAATGGTATCATGAAAAGTTTTAAAAACGGGATGCACTCGGTCACCCCAAGGTATCGCAAACAAATTAGATGAACCTTCCGCCGCCGTAGATTCTCCCCAAATCGCCAAGTGTGGATACACCGAGCGGCTCGCACTCCCCGACCCTAACCGAGCGATAAAAGATGATTTTTGTAAAAACTCATTCGAGTCTTGAAGTGTGCCAAAGAGTTCTTTTTCCATCGAACAAAGGCAAGTTGCCAAAGCACTCATTGCGGAAGCAGAAGAAGCAATTCCAGTTGAATGTGGAAATGAATTATAGGAATGAACTGTCAAATGCAATTGAGTCAAAAATGGAAAAACATCAACAATACTTTCTAAAAACTTCAACATCTTAATTCGAAATGCCTCATTTTCCTTTTTCTCAAAAAAGAAATCTAACTCAATAGTCTTACCGTCAGAATCCTTTGGACGATACTCCAAAACCGTTTCCGTAAAAGCATTGTTAAGCGTAAAACTAATCGAAGGATTGCGAGGAAGTTGCCTTCCGTACTTTCCCCAGTATTTAACCAAAGCTAAGTTAGAAGGGCTGCGCCAAGCGATACGGCCAGAGGTGATATTTTCTTTTTCTAAAATTAAGGTTGGGTTGACGTAGTCGATCATTTATTGATTATTTCTTTTTTGAAATTACTTAGAACTTAGAGACTGTTTTGAATTATTATGCCACCAAATCCAGTCGGTTTGGCTTGCCTA
>CAYGRM010000194.1:0-12278 GCA_964352225.1 uncultured Saprospiraceae bacterium
GTTCAAAATAAAGCACAAGAATTTTTGGAAAAAAAATATCGACGAAAAGCAAAAGGTAATCGTATTTATTCCAAAACAGAAATGCCTACCAAAAAAAAGTACGGAAGTAAAAGAGCAGATGGCTTTTTGGCTTTTCAACATTACGTTTGGGGAAATTACGTAGTCAGTATCGAAGCCAAATCAAAGAAAACTTTACCAGCTATTAAGCCTTATCGAGATGAATTTATTATGGTCAAAAATTGCTTAACCTTTGGCTTTTATTGCTGTGTAGGATCGGGAGCTTTTTTTGCTTTATTCAAAATGGAGGACAATCTATTTCGGTTTTTAATTCCGATTTATACGTTGATTATCAGCGCTTTAATGTATTCCTTATTTACTTGGAGAAGCTATCGACATCAAACGATGGATGTTATCGATCAACTAAAACAATACCCTGCCAATGAGAAATGGCTCGCCTTTTCTAAAGATAGTTTTGAATCATTGAACTCGAAAAAGAAAAATGATTTAAAGAAAATCTGCAAGGCGAGAGGAATTGGATTAATGCTTTATGGAAGAAGAATTTCAGTCCTCAATAAGCCCAAATTCCGCTGGAATTTGGGCGAAGATTTTATCAAATATTATAGTAAAGAGAAAGATGTAAGAGCATTGTTGGAATCATAGCTTTGCGAACTTTGTGAGAGGACAATCGAGAGTTAGCTAAAGTTCGTAAAGTGTTTTTTTTTAGAAAATCTGCTTTACGAAAACTTGCCTTTCTTTTAGCATTCTCACGGCTTTCGCAAAGCTATCATTTATTACATCTCTTGAATATCATGTAAAACAAATGGAGTCGCCGCTCTTCTTTCATTTGGAAAAATTTCTTTTTCAATACCTCTAAATCTTACTTTTTTACCATCAATTTTCCATTTCGCATCCATGTTGCAAGGACTATATCTTTCGCTTTCTCCAACTGAGATTGCAAAAAAGCCTTGCATAACTTCCTTAACTACACCTTCGGTCATTGGATGAGTTTTAATGTTTTTTCGATCTGGAAGGCAATCTTCAATTGTATCAGAAGTTGTTGTTTTATTATTACAACTAAACAGTAATATAAAACCGAGGAGTAAAATGTAACAATACTTTTGCATAATTATAAGTTTTGAATTTTATTAATCTAAAACATCAATTAAAGTTCGATAATCATCGAAAAAAGCACCTCCATCTTTCATTTCCAAAAGGTCAAAAAGTTCGCCTGAATAGGCATCTTCCAGATCCAATTTGGTGTGTTCTGTTCTCACTTCGATTTGTCCTCTTTTTAATTGAGCCAATCGCCAATTATAAGTTTTTTCCATTTTCTCTAAAATGGATTGATTGATATTGATATGATCCGAATCAGGAGCAACTGCTTCTACTTCATTGATTGCCAGAGAGTTACGAGCGATCATTTTTCCTTCTTCCAAGATGAAATAAGCGGTATGAGCCCAAGTTTCATCAGTAGTTAATAATTTAGAATACATCACTAATTGTAAATCTTCTTCATTTTTAATCATCATTTTCCGACGGGTTGCTCCACGCCATTTTAAATCTATGACTAATTTTTCATCCCCTTTTTCCAAAACCAAATCTGCCTTAGCTTTGATATCTATATTATTGAATTTTCCTTGCAAATCCATTTCAGATTCATGAACCTTCCATCCATTTTTTTGAATCATCGAAACCAAACTCCAAGAGGCATATTTTATTTTATTTAAAAAACTAATCCGCTCAGGCCCTCGCCCGTACATCAATAATACAGCCCCCTCCCGAGCCAATAAAGTGTTTGCTTTGGTATCAATCCATTGTTCTATCTGACGTTTATTCCAACTTTGAATATCTTCTTTGAAAAGTAATTCAAAAAATCGATGCGACAAATTTCCCATCATCGTGGTATCACGAACAATACTTAAAATAGAGGATTTTTGTAGTTTAATTTTATGTCGAAAAACCCATTGGTAAGGATAATAAAAAAGCGAATCTAAGCTAGTGAAAGTTTCAAAATTTCGACCCGATTTATCTTGATAATCAGGTAATAATCGATTCGAATTATCTATCGTAATAAATGGTTTTGGTCGTCCAAAATTTTGCTTTTCTAATAATATTTTGGTTGGCGTTTCAAAGTGCTTTTGGATAGCTTCTTTCCCCTTTTCGGTATCGACATCAAAAGAAATATCTTTTATGTTCTCAAAAGTCCCTTCCAAAACATCATGCAAAGGATGTGGAAAGACAGGAGAACCATCAACCATCTCAGGCATTACCAAAATTAGTCGTTTTTGGGTACGCAAGACTGGCCGGCCTCGTTGCCAAATTAAGAGTTGGTTTTTATCTTCAGGAGACATTAAATGAATACCATTTTCTTCTAAAAAATCTAATTCAGTTTGGTACCAACGAGAGAAAAAATGATCAGGTTCGTTACTCGAAAAATTCCACCATAACAATTCATTTACATTATCTAAAATTGCACTTGATTGATGTACGAAAGGGAAATTTCCCATTTCTGTATCTCTAAATTGAATTGGTGATGGTTCGTAAATCGTTCGAACAATACGCTCTAATTCTAAGTTAGTCAACTGTGTCTCTGAATCAGGAAGAGCCATTAATAAATCTTTGACTCTCGTAGCTTGGCTACTTAAAACTTGCATGGAAGTATTTTTTTCCCCAGAGTTTTTAAACTCTTCATTGGCCCAGTTTTCTAAATAGTTAAAAATTACAATGGCTTCATCCTTTGGTACTTTTTGATCAATCCGATAACGAGTTCTACCAAACCAAAAGTCATATTGATTCTTAATATCTCGAACATCAATCGAACTATCTTCCTTAGCAGCTTCTTCTAAGTTTTCAAAATATTGAGCCACCATTGCTCGCCATCGATCACTATTTATTCCTGGAGTTTGTGCCATTACTCTGGCTATTTCTAATGCCAAATCATCAGTTAATGGCTTCACCGAGAGCGAAACAAATTCCAAAATTTTAAATGGGTCGATTGGTTGCCATAAAAAGGTGGTTACCAATTTTAAGATTTGTAAACTTGGTCGAGCTAAGGAAGCTGACAAAATTCCAAGACTCGGAAGTCCCTCCTGAATGAATGCATTATCTAATGCTCTACTTTTCTCAGGAATCAAGCATAGCGGTTGAAAAGATTTGTTTTTTAGAAAAAAACTAGCGAGCCAAGCTGCGGCATGAGTTTCTCTTTTGGACTTAATTAACAATATACTTCCGTCATTTTTAAGCTTATGCTTTTGACCGATAGAAAGTTCTTTTTTTAATACTTTTTGGAAAGTGGAAAGGTCAGAATTTTGTGAAATAACCAACTGGTCATTGGTGGCTAATTGGGCTCCTTTTTCTTCTAGTTTTTTAAATAAAACTTGGAAATGTTGAGGAAGAAAATCTATTGGTTCATTAATAACAATATCCGTAAATGGTTGATTATGAGCATTTAATGCTAAAAGTACTGCTCGAAACCGATCTGAAAAACCAGGGGAAAGGATCAAGTCATTTTCAGTATTTGTAAAAATTCCTTCAATTGCTGCAATGGTTTTTAAACGTTGAGGAGTAGCTGAATTAGAGGCAAAATCCCAGCCGCCTAAAAGCAATTCATCCCGCATCAAAAGCAGGGTAGTAGAGGTCGCAAATTGATCAGCGTCAAAGGAAGTTTTATAAAATGCATCTGCATGATCTCGAAGATGAATTTGAAGCGCTTGACGATATTGTTCAATCCGTAGATGTTCATTATTATTAGGGTGACCAGCTAATCCCAAATGAGATTCTAGACAAATTATCAAACCCTGTTTTCCTAAATAATTAGTATTCCCAACCGTATTCTCACTTTTTGGATAAACTAAATCATCTAATTGTAAACCAAAATATATTTTCATATCGTATGCTTAAAAAATCAATTTATCTAAATTATTCTTCTATCTTTTTTTCTATTGGTCTAAGGTCGTAGACAAAAATACTATTTTCAAAACTTCCCATGGGATACTTTATGAATTCTTTTAAATTTTCATGATCAAGATATTTTTTCTCCGTTACGATCAGATAATTGGCTCCCATTTCTTTAAAACTATAAAAAACCCATGGTTCAAATGGCCGACCAGCAAGGGCGTATTCATTCCAACCTTTAAGGTTAAAATAATTCAAATTGAAGTTGGGACTTGCATCAGAAATACTAATTACACTTTGCGGATATTCAATTCCAAGGTCTTTTAAAAAAGCTCTAGCTTCTAATTTTTTTTCAAAAGAGGTATCATAATTTTCATTAAAAATAAAGGCTTCATTATATTTAGTTTCTACTATTTTTTGAGCATTATTAAGATTAAAAATGACAAAAAATGCAATGACTATTTTAGTTAAAAAATGATTTCCAATTTTGGAAAACTTATTTTTTAACAAATAAAAAGATGTAATAAAAACGGAAGCTGGAAAAATCATCATTTCAATGGCATAATATTCATGCACAAAAAATTGTCGATAAAAAATGAGGAAAGTTCCAACTATTCCAAGAAAGATGAAAAGGTTGAATGTGTATAAAAGTTTTGGTTGTTTTTTTCTCAAAAAGAATAGAATAAAAAAGGTAGAACTAAAAACTATATATCGAGTAATTCGATGATAATAGTCAGGTGCTCCTACTTTGATAATCCAATGCCAAGTTTCAGTTATAGCAGGTTCTACTAGTGACCAAATGGGACGAGTCTTAGTTATGAAAATAGTACAATTATGAAACTCATTATAATTCTTAACCCATAAAATCCAAGCAGCAATAATGGCAAAAACGCCTAGGAGAAGTGGTAAATTTAACCAACCATTTTTAAAAATTTTTCCTTCCTTTTTAAATTTAACCAAATTGATTTGTTCCAAAAAGAAAATAATACAAATTGTAATAAATGGAATTAGGATGGTCACCTTGGTAAGTCCTGCCAAAAGAAATGTTAGACAACTTAAAAAGAGCCACTTTCGGTTTTCGGTGGTGAAAAAATAATAGAAAAAAAGAACTCCGATAAATGATAATCCTAAAGCTGGTGTATTTGGAATATAATTAAAGCCATAAAAAGCTAGGATAGGAGATCCCATTAAAAGTAGCGGAACAGCTAATGCATAAAAAACATCATGAGTCAAATGCAATGTCAACTTTGAAATGGAAAAATACCCGATACCTAAAATGAAAAAATCTAATAACCTTAAAACGCCATCATGTGGATGAAATACATGCCAAATCATGGCGGAGAGATAATATAAAATAGGAAATTCACTAGGACTACCTAGACCTTCTCCAGCCATATTATGATGAACACTAGGCTGGAAAAATTTCATCCCATCATTATAATATGTTTGAACGAAGGCGCAGGAATCGGTTTGACGCCAGCTATGTGGTCCAAATGGTGCAAAATGGAAAATTTCAAAATAATTAAAAAACCAACTCACTCCTAAAATGGAAATACCAAATAAAATGATATGGATAAAATCTATATTATCCACCCATTTAGAAATAAAATTTTTAGGCTTGGCGTTGTTCATATTATTGATGAAGACCTACTTTGTATGATTTGTTCTTGAATAAGAAGAAGCGAATATAAAACTAAATTTGGTAGTTTTAGAAACTGAATTGGATAAGGGTAAAATAATTTAATTAATATATTTTTGATCTGATATATTTGGGAAAAGTTCAACTAATCAACATTCGAAACTTTACTTTTTTACAAAAAAAACTATTTAAAATTATGAAAAACTGTTTCAGGCTTACAATCTTATTCGCCATGTTTTTATGCTTTTTACCGAATTTAAATGCCTTTGTTGTTGACGTCAAACCTGCCAAAGAAAAGACAACTGTTGAGAATTTTTCCAAAGATAAAACCTATAAAAAAATATCAAAAAAGGAATTAAGAAAATTAAACAGGCAAAATAAGAAAGCAAAAAGATGGTCAAAATTTCAAAAGAAGTGGGAAATGCGGAAGGCTAAAAAAAGAAGATTTTTTGGTGGAGCGACTGATGATATTCGATTCAAATTGGGATTGATTTTATTTGCGGCTTCTTTGTTAATTGGGATTTTAGCAAGAGTTCCTCTTTTTGGAGGATTGTTTGGAATACTTGCAGGTCTGACGGGACTGGGTCGGTTTGGTGATGATGTTTCTGGCTTTGTTGGATTATTATTAGTGGTTTGATATGAAGGAGTATTTAGCAAATTTAAACTAGCTTCCTTCGATTTCAATTAAAGAAATTTAAAATACTCACAAGGTGACTTCGATCAACTTTGTGAGTATTTTTTATTGGCTACCTTTTTTTAATCAATGCCAATCGTTCTCTCATTTCTAAAAATGGCTTTTCCAAAAATCGAAACGACAACATACTCACCAATGCACTTGCGCCAAAAGTGATCACCATAAATATTCCAACTGTCCACCAATCATCCATCAATATTTTATGATTTAAAAAATATTGAAAAAGCATATGGATAAAAATTAAATGATAAACGTAAAGTCCAAAACTGATTTTTCCCAAATATGAAATAAGGTGGTTATCCGTGATTTTTATTTTTGAATTGGGAGGAATAAAAATGGCAATCAAAAAAATAAATGCCGTGGCGATTATAGTAGGCCGAATAATCGAAATAAGGAAAAATTGCTCCGGTAAGAGTTGACTTTGAAAAACGATCATTAAAATGATTGCTAATATATAAAGGTATTTTTTTGTCAAAGATATGTTTTCAATAATTGCCACTAGTCGATCATATTTTGTAACTGCCACCCATCCAAGAATACCTCCGATGGAAAAATAATCCATATTTGTGAATAGATCATTTTGTTGAATCATAGAATTTCCCCAAATCATTGGATCAAAATATCGTGCTGTCCAAGCTATAAAAATACCCGAAATTAAGAAAGTCAAAATCCTTTTTTGTGGAACCAAAAAAAGCATAATCATCCAAGTAATATAAAAGTGTTCTTCAATACATAATGACCAAAAAACAGAAAGAGGCGTTGTTTTTGGAAAATTATCAGCAAGGAGCATTTGATAATTTTCTAGAAAGGTGAAAGAGAATCTCCAGTCTAAATTATAACCTCCACCGATCATATGAAAACCAATTTTTTCTTTTAAATCATAAGGTAAAATGAAGGCAAGACCAACTAAGAAAAAGAAGAGCGGATAGATTCGCAAACTCCTTCTGATGAAAAATTTTCGAAGGTTAATTTTCCCTTTATTGATTTTTTCAAAAACTAATAAATAGGTAATTAAAAAACCGCTGAGCACAAAAAAGAAGCTTACTCCAATTCCACCCCCGCTTTTTAAAAATGAAAATATAGGAAAATCACCTTGCAATGGAATATGCAATAGATAGACCTTCAAAAAGGCAAAAAATCGTAGGGCGTCAAGCGTATGAAATCGACGTTTTTGTTCCATTGTAATTTATATCTGAACTAAAAGAGGGCAAATTTAAAACAATAATTCAGATGATTCTTTTCCAAAAAACGCTGATTGTGAAAAGATGCATACAAACGGCATCAAATTTGTTTAATTGTAATATGATATAGTTTGATGTATAATTTTAAATATATTTTATACTAGATCGGCCAAATAGAATTATCAAAATTCAATAATCACTAAACGAATATGATGAAGTATCTTTCCTTACTTATTTTTCTAACATTTCTTTCTTTTAATTCACTTTTTGCAAGCAACCGTTTATCTGTAGACAGTCTGCGAAGTACTATTTCTGGACAATCTGGAGAATTGTATGTGAATAGTTTGAATGAAGTGTCCATGACTTTGTTGCAAAATGGGCAATACGATGATGCCAATACTTTTGCTAATGAAGCTTTGAACAAAGCCTCCTCCGGTAAGAACCAAGTAGGAATGGCAACAGCTTATGACCGTCTTGGAATGGTTTGTCAAGCTAAGTATGATTACACCAATGCAATGAAGTATTTTGTAAATGGGTTGAAAATCAGAAATAGTATTGATGATAAAGCTGGAATTGCTACTTCCAAAAATTTTATTGGAGTGGTATTTTTCCAACAAGAAGATCCAGAGAGTAGTGAAGAGAATTTAGTTAACTCCTTGACCATCAGAGAAGAAATCAAAGATTGGAAAGGGGCAGCGGAAACTCACAAGAACCTAGCAGATTTATACTTGTTTAAAAAACTCTATGGTAAAGCTCAAGAGCATTATGATAAAGCATTTGCTCTAAGAAGAGATCTTGAGGATTACAAAGGTGCAGCAGCAATTGCTAGTCACATTGGTGGAATCTTAACTGATCTAGGAAATTTTGATGGGGCGTTAGTTTACTATAGTATGTCTTTGGATTTGAATAGTTCTATTGAAGATATGGAAGGCATAGCTAATGATTTTAATGACATTGCTCTTACCAATATCGAACAAGAAACCTATGATGAAGCAGAAGATGCGAATATGCGAGCAATGGGGATTCGTCAAGACTTGGGAGATAAATTAGGTATTGCTGAGTGTTATAAAAACTATGGAGTTATATATAGTAATACTGGAAATTTTGTAGAGGCCAAAAAGAATTTGGCTATGAGTGTTGAGTTATTAAAAACGATGGAAACTCAGCCTGGAAAACAAGAAATTTACAAAAACATTTCTGATGCCTATTTCCAAATGAAGGATTACCAAAATGCCTACCAGAATCAATTGGCATTTGTAAAAGAGAAAGAAGAACTATTCAGTTATGAAAAGTCTACTGCACTTTTGGAACTGACGACAAAATATGAATCAGAATTTGCAGCAGAAAAACAAGCCGTAGAAATTGCAAACTTAAAGCAAAGAGATGCTTATAATCAAAAATTTAATTATTTCCTTTTTGCTTTATTAGGGTTGGGGATTTTGTTTATGGTTAGTTTATTCAAAAGCTATAATCGCAAGAAAAAAGATAATGCGAAATTGCGTAGCATGAATGATGAGATCAAAAAACAAAGCGAAGAGATTTCTAAGCAGCATGATATGTTGGAAGAGAAAAACGCCAACTTGGATGTATTGAACAGCAAGTTAGTTGATGAGATGGCAGAAAGAGAAAGCATTGAGCAATCTTCCTTTGCACGAGATAGATTCTTAGCTACGATGGCTCATGAGATGAGAACACCTATGAATATTATTACTGGACTGACTCATTTATTATTGGAAGAAGATCCAAGACCTGAGCAAGTTGAACATTTGAGAACGTTACAATTTTCAGCGAATAACTTAGTGGTTTTCATCAATGATGTTTTGGATTATTCTAAAATTGAAGCTGGAAGAATTACTTTGGAAAAACGAGATTTTTCTATTCGAAAAACTTTCGAAGAAGTGATGACACGATTCAGGTTGCCAGCTGAGGATAAAAACATTGCGCTTAATTTCACGATGGATACTAAGATACCAGAAATGGTGACAGGGGATGATGTTCGATTAAATCAAATTTTGACGAATCTGATTGGAAATAGTATTTCATCTACAGAAAAAGGCGCTATCGAAATTAATGCGAAGTTGCATGAAATGTCTAAAAAGGATATGACTATTTTATTGTCAATTGCAGATACTGGAGTAGGTATGGATCAAGAGCAATTGGATGAAATGTTTACCAACTTCAAACGGAAATCTTCTGATATGTTTGACGGTTACGGAAGTTCAGGATTAGAATTAGCCATCACAAAACGGTTAGTTGATTTGCAAAATGGAAAAATAGAAGCTACTTCAAAAGTTGGAGTTGGAACTACCTTTATGCTTTACTTACCATTCAAGATTGCAGATGATACTCCAAAGCAAAAAACGAATAAAAAAGCAGCGAAAAGAACGTTTACCCATTTGGCTGGAAACCGAGTGTTACTTGTAGAGGATAATAAAATAAACCAATTGGTGGTTGCCAAATTATTGCGAAAACTTGATATCGATGTGGTAACTGCTGACGATGGAATAGAAGCTTTGGAAGCCATTGGCAAAATGTATTTTGACCTTTGTTTGATGGATATTCAAATGCCAAAAATGGATGGTTACCGAGCAACTGCTGAGATTAGAAAAAATCCAGATCCTCGAAAACGAGATATGCCAATTATCGCTTTGACTGCTTCTGCGTTTTTGACGGAGAAAGAAAAAGCCAAATTATTTGGAATCAATGATCACGTTGGGAAGCCATTTGGTCAAGAAGATTTATTAGAAAAAATTAGTGATTGTTTAGCTATTCATGCGAAGCAATCGTAAGTAAATTTTTCTTTAAAATATATTAAGCCTGGATTTCCGAAATGGAAATTCGGGCTTTTCTTTTGGGTGAAAAATAGGAACGCAGATTGGGCGGATTTAAGCGGATAATCACGGATTTCTCTTTCTGAGTGTTATCGTCAATCTGCGTTTATCCGCTTAAATCCGCCCAATCTGCGTTCCTATCCTACAACAATTTTTTTTTCTCTTTACCTTTCAAAGCAATTAACCCAAAAATCGGCCCAATCGCTAAAAAAACGTAAATAAACCTTAAATCCATTGAGGCTGTTAGGATATTCAATAATTGAATACTAAAAATGGTGATGAAAAATCCAATGCAATTAACGATGGTCAGAGCAGTTCCTTTTGATTCCGCAATCGCATTTTGGGCCACCAAAGTGGAGAACAAAGGAGAGTCAGCGATGACCACCAATCCCCAAAGAATGAGGTAGGCAAGCAAAAATATTTTTGAAGAAAAATAGAAAATTAAAGGAGACAAAATGCACAAAATGCAAGACATCAAAAGTGCGGAAAATGCCGTTTTCTTAGTTCCAAAATTTATTGAAATATATCCTCCAATCACACAAGCAACTCCACCAAGCGCAATAATCAAAAATGAATAAAGAGAAACATTCATTTCCTCATTTGGATTCAATTTTAAAAAAGTAGTAATCATCATCGGAACAAAAGCCCAAAAAGCATACAGCTCCCACATATGTCCAAAATAGCCAAAAGCTGCTGAGCGGAATTTTTTATTGTTAAAAACTTTGAAAAATGCGGAAAAATCTACCTTTAAACTTTGCTTCCGGAATGGTCCATTGGGAACAAAGATTAGCATCATTAAACCTCCAAAAAACGCTAAACTAGAAGTGATAAAAAGGATCAATTTCCAAGGCAATTCAGCGCCGACTCCTTTGAGTAAGTGTGGAAAGGCAGTCCCCAAAACTAATGCTCCCACTAAATAGCCTAATGACTTTCCCAACCCTTTTTGGAAATAATCTGCTGCGATTTTCATCCCAACCGGATAGATGCCAGCTAAGAAAAATCCAGTCATAAATCGAAAGAAAAGTAAACTTGTAAAAGTATTGTTATCGAGTGTCGTTCCTAAGTTAAAAAGTGCTCCCAATGCTGCACTCACAAAAAAAACTTGCGAAGTAGCAAAGCGATCAGCTATGGTGAAAATGGCAAAAACTAATGTTCCGAAAATAAATCCAAATTGAACTGCTGAAGTCAAATGCCCCAAAGCACTACTCTCTAAACTGAATGTATTGACTAAATCACTCATCACAGCGTTTCCAGCAAACCACAACGAAGTGCAACAGAATTGTGCAAAAACGATAATGGGTAAAACTCGATTTTGATTGGGCATAATTTTTTGTTAAAAGTAAGTTGGAGTTAGATGGAACACGGATGCCGCGGATCAAGCAGGTTTACGCGGATTTTCCCTATAATATAATAATCGTCAAATTCGCTTTTATCCGATAAATCCGCGGCATCCGTGTTCCATTAAAAAGCATATATCATTTATTTTTTTCGATACAGAATAACACATACATTCCAATTTTTAAACTCTTTAACCACTTTCCAATTGTGTTCTAAGTCATCAATTTCTTTATCACTAAAGTCATTAAAGACATTGGAGTAAAAAATATATTCTTGTTGGCTCAAGTCTTTTTCTTCAAAATGTTTCTCCTCATTTTTCAAGTCAATATATTTCAAAGACAAAAGATTAGGAAAAGCAGAACCGATTTTTTCAAAAGGTATTTTTTCATTTTCTATAAAGTTTATCAGGTCATTTCGTAATTTATAATAGGGCAGATGCGCCAAAGTAGAATCCCAACCTTGGGATATTTTTTTAGGATAAATCCAAAAATTACCCAGCGACAATCCTAAAAAACAAAAGGTGAATAAAGCGATCTTCCATTCCCGTTTTTTCACATATTTAAAAATAAAATAAACTGCGATGAAGTCTATGATTAAAAAAATTGGTAACAAGTATCGATGCCCTAAAAGCATTTTGTGAATAATCAAGGCAGGAGTCAGGAAGAAAATTAAAGTGGATAATAGAATCAAAAGTTGTTGAG
>CAYGRM010000195.1:0-12252 GCA_964352225.1 uncultured Saprospiraceae bacterium
GTTATTCTCCTTTTCATTGCCTATTAATCTTATGAATATACTTTTGCGTCAGAATTAAAATCAAAGAACTATTTAAAAAAATTAATCTTTCAAACATTTAAAATTATGAGCAAGAATTTCTACGCTTTATTTACTTTTTTCTTCCTAATTCTTGGAAATCTATCTGCCCAGATTACTATTGGCGATGGCGATCTAGTTGCAGGAGAGACTTACAATTGGACTAACGACAATGAGTATATTCTTGATGGATATGTTTATTTAGAAGCTGGTGGCGTTTTAAATATTGAGCCAGGAACTGTGATAAAAGGGATGGAAGTTCCATCCACAAATGATCCAGTATCAGCTCTAATTATTACACGTGACGCAAAAATATTCGCTGAAGGTACTGCCACTCAACCTATTGTATTTACAACTACAGCAGATGATGGAACTCTTGATGAAACTGCTAATGGACTATGGGGTGGATTAATTATTTTAGGAAACGGAACAGTTGCTCGACCAGGTGGAACTGATTTTATTGAAGGTATTCCAAATGAGGCACGAACAGAATTTGGGGGAGGAATGACCCCTAACGATAACGAAAATTCAGGAGTGCTAAAATACATTTCTATCCGGCATGGTGGGGCAGAATTAGCTCCAGGCTCTGAAATTAACGGATTGACGTTAGGTGGCGTTGGTGCTGGAACCGAAATTGACTTTGTAGAAATCTTCGCAAATTCTGATGATGGTGTTGAATTTTTTGGAGGAACAGTTGGTGTAAAACACTTAGTATCAGCATTTTGTGGAGATGATGGAACTGATTATGATTTTGGATGGAGAGGAAAAGGACAATACTGGTTTGTGATTCAAAGGGATGACGAAGGTGGAAATGGTGGAGAGCATGATGGTGCAAGTCCTGATGGTCAAGCTCCTTTTTCGAAACCAACTATTTATAATGCAACTTATATTGGTTCTGGTGCAAATAGTAACCAAGTGGATAATGAGTTTGGTTTATTATTTAGAGATAATGCTGGGGGAACCTATGCAAATTCAATCTTTACTGATTTTGCAGATAAAGCTTTAAGTATCGAAGATTTAGCACCAGGAGAAGATGATTCTTACAATAATTTAGTGAATGGTGATTTAGTATTAAAAAATAATATTTGGTTTGGATTTGGAGCAGGTTCGGATTTGTTAGCAATTGTAGATGCATACCCAAGTGGAGATGATCCATTAGCTGCCAATACTATTGCTAATCTTGCTAACAATGTTAATCAATTAGTTGATCCAAATATTGCAGGTATATCAAGAATTGCAAATGGCCAATTAGATCCTCGTTTAAATGCTGGTAGCCCTGCTTTAAATTTAGGTGATACCCCAACTGATGATTTCTTTGATTTGGTTTTTTATCATGGTGCATTCAATAATTCAAGTAACTGGGCTTTAGGTTGGACTGCTCTAGACCAAAAAGGATATTTTGGAAATTTAGTAACTCCTGTGCAAGGAGCAACAATATGTGTTCAAGATGATGATTTACTTGGAGGTCAAACTTATAACTGGACAAAAGATAATGTTTACTGCTTAGATGGATATGTATATTTGGAAGAAGGTGGAACTTTAAATATTGAGGCTGGAACAACGATCTATGGTATGGAATCTCCTTCTGGAAATGATCCTGTATCAGCATTAATTATTACGAGAGGAGCTCAAATTAATGCGATTGGAACTGCAACAGAACCAATTATTTTTACTGCTGAAGGTGTAGTTGATGGATCAATAACTCCTGATGAAACAGTAAATGGACTTTGGGGGGGATTAGTTGTTTTAGGAAATGGAACAGTTGCGAGACCAGGTGGATCTGACTTTATTGAGGGTATACCAAATGAGCCACGAACAGAATTCGGTGGTGGAGCAACCCCAAATGATACAGAAAATTCTGGCATTCTAAGATATATTTCTATTCGACATGGTGGAGCAGAATTAGCTCCAGGTTCTGAAATCAATGGTTTAACCCTAGGTGGAGTTGGATCAGGAACTGAAATAGATTTTGTTGAAATTTATGCTAACTCTGATGATGGAATTGAATGGTTCGGTGGAACTGTCAACGTAAAGCACTTGATTTCTGCATTCTGTGGAGATGATGGAATGGATTACGATTTTGGATGGAGAGGTAAAGGGCAATACTGGCTGATGATTCAAAGAGATGATGAAGGTGGAAATGGTGGTGAACACGATGGTGCCAATCCGGATGGTCAAGCTCCATTTTCAAAACCTACTATTTACAATGCAACTTATATTGGTTCTGGGGCAAATAGTAACCAAGTAGATAATGAGTTTGGCTTATTATTTAGAGATAATGCAGGAGGAACTTATGCCAATTCAATCTTTACTGATTTTGCAGACAAAGCATTAAGTATTGAGGATTTGGCTCCTGGAGAAGGTGACTCGCACCAAAATTTATTGAACGGAGACTTAGTATTGAAAAATAATGTTTGGTTTGGATTCGGTGCTGGAGCAACTTTAACTGATATTGTCGATACATACAGTTCTGGTGATGATCCAGATGCTTCTGATGTAATTAACCACTTAGGTGCAAATACTAACCAATTGGTAGATCCAACAATTGCGGGTATTGATAGAACTGCTGGAAGTATGATGTTAGATCCAAGATTAAATGCAGGAAGCCCAGCATTGAATGCTGGTGATATCCCTACTGATAATTTCTTTGATATAACACCTTATCATGGGGCATTTAATAACTCAAATAATTGGGCAGCCTCTTGGACTGCTTTAGATCAATATGGACACTTTGGTGATTTAGTGCAACCTGTTGTAGGTCAAACTATCTGCGTACAAGATGATGACTTACTTGGAGGTCAAATCTATAACTGGACAAATGAAAATACCTACTGCTTAGATGGTTATGTTTATTTAGAAGCAGGAGGAGTATTAAATATTGAGCCAGGTACGACTATTTATGGGATGGAATCACCTACTACAAATGATCCAGTATCAGCTTTGATTATAACAAAAGGTGCTCAGATCTTTGCAAATGGAAATGCTGCTCAACCAATTATTTTTACAGCTGAAGGAGTAGTTGATGGATCACTTATTCCAGATGAAACAGCAAATGGACTTTGGGGAGGATTAGTTATATTAGGAAATGGCACAGTAGCACGACCAGGTGGAACTGATTTTATTGAAGGTATACCAAATGAGCCGCGAACGGAATTTGGTGGTGGAGCAAATCCGAATGATACCGAAAGCTCAGGTCAATTATCATATATTTCTATTCGACATGGTGGAGCAGAATTAGCTCCAGGTTCTGAGATTAATGGTTTGACACTAGGAGGAGTTGGATCAGGTACGTTAATAGATTATGTTGAAATTTTTGCTAATTCTGATGATGGAATTGAGTGGTTCGGAGGAACAGTAAATGTAAAACACTTAATCTCTGCATTTTGTGGTGATGATGGAATGGATTATGATTTTGGATGGAGAGGAAAGGGTCAATACTGGTTTATGATTCAAAGAGATGACGCAGGAGGAAATGGTGGAGAGCATGATGGTGCCAACCCAGATGGACAAGCTCCATTTTCTAAACCTACCATTTACAATGCAACTTATATTGGTTCAGGTGCAAATAGTGGAAATGTAGATAATGAATTTGGATTATTATTCAGAGATAATGCAGGAGGAACTTACGCCAATTCAATTTTTACCGACTTTGCAGACAAAGCATTAAGTATTGAAGACTTAGCTCCAGGTGAAGGTGATTCTCACCAAAATTTGTTGAATGGAGATTTGACTTTAACTCAGAATTATTGGTGGTCATTTGGAGCAGGAACAGAATTAGCAGATATCGTTGATACTTATGCAAGTGGAGATGATCCAGATGCTTCAGATGTAATTGCACACCTTGGTGCAAATAATAACCTTTTAGCAGATCCAGAATTATGTGGAGTGGATAGAACTATTGGTGGTATTCTAAATCCTAATTTAGTTGCCGGGAGTGCTGCTCTTTCAGGTGGGGTAACTCCAATGGATGCCTTTTTTGATAATGTATCCTATCACGGAGCTTTTGATCAAACTAATAATTGGGCTAAAAACTGGACGGCTTTAGATTCTTATGGATATTTTGCAAGTGGATGTTCAGTTGGTACAAATGATTTATTTGCTCAAAGCAATGGATATATTTTAAACCAAAATACTCCAAATCCTGCCATTGATATTACCTCATTCGAAATTATTGTTCCAACTAAAACTGATCTAACCATTGAAGTTTATAACGTAAATGGCCAATTGATGGCGACCTTATTAAATAAGGAAGTTCAAAAAGGAACTCACAATCTTGAATTGAATGTAAGCAATTTTGCAAGCGGAACGTACTTTGTTACGATGATTTCTGATTCAATTGTTTTAACTCGAAAAATGACTGTTTTAAGATAAAATATTTGGGCGGGACTAGTTCCCGCCCATTTTTATTTCCCTCCTCTTCTAATGTAAATAAAATGTAAACAATTTACTCCCAATGTTTACCAAAATTTTACATAACATTAATCTATATTTCAGTACCTATCTCAAAATTTAGCGTCAAATTTGTGACGTAATTAATAAGAATACAAAATATTATTTTTTACAGCTAACATTTTATTCAATAAAGTTTTTTTTAAAAATATTTAAAATCATAGTGCAATGATGAAAAATTTCAATTTCAAATTAGGAAGCTTATTATTCCTTTTTGTCATGCTTTCCTTCACTTCTATTTTTTCTCAAGGAACTATTTCGGGAACTGTTTTAGACAAAGAATCTGGCGAGACAATGATTAGCGCCACAGTTCTAGTCGAAGGTACTGATGTAGGAGAAATAACTGATTTTGATGGGAAATATCAAATTAAATTGGACGCAGGTACCTATAATTTAGTTTTTTCATATGTAGGTTATCCAGAAATGAAGATTGAAGGAGTAGAAGTAAAAGATAATGAACTTACTGTTATTGATGCTTTAATGACCATGGATGAAAGTGGAGTTCAAATTGAGGAGATTGTAGTTAAAGCAGAAGCAATAAAAACAACAGAGAATGCAGTTTTAGTTACCATGCTTAACGCTGATAGATTTACAGATGGCATTTCTCAAGGAGAAATGACCAAACAGAATATCAGTAGTGCAGATCAAGCCGTAGCTAAAGTAGTTGGAGTTTCTATTGCTGATGGAAGTGTAGTGGTTCGTGGATTAGGAGATAGATATTCTACCGCTCAATTAAATGGAGCATCTATTCCTAGTGCTAATCCATATAAAAATAGTGTTAACCTAGACCTAATTCCTACGAGTCTTTTATCAAATATTATCACTTCAAAAACTTTTACACCTGATCAGCCAGGAACTTTTACCGGAGGTAATGTAAATATTGAAACGAAGAGTTTTCCAGAAACAAAGAGTTTGAAAATCTCTCTTTCTACTGGTTTCAATACTCAAGCTTCTTTCCAAGAAGGGTTTTTGACACATGATGGTGGTAAATTAGATTGGTTAGGTTACGATGATGGTTACCGATCAAGATCTTCATTATATGATGATGAAAATTATTCAGCTGCACTTTTAAGAAGTGCTGGAACAAAAGCTAGAAATGATGATGCTTTGGCTGCACAAGTTGAGGAATTATATGATGCAACATTGACCAATATGGTTCCGACAACGACCACCACTCCTCTGAATCATGGCATTGGAATTTCTTTTGGAAATCAATATGAAATCGGAGGAAGAGATTTAGGAGTGATTTTTTCAGCTAATTATTCTAGAAATTTTCAGCACTTTGATTCTGGATTAAGGAATTATGCTTTGGAGTCTACTACTTCATCTAATCTAAATCAAAATTTCAACCTAGCAGGTACCACTAGTATCGAAAGCCCAACAGTAGGAGGGATGGTTGGATTATCATACAAAATCAATCCTTCGAATAGGATTTCATTTAATACCTTATATAATCACTCTGCTGATAAAAGTACTAAATCATTTGCCGGAGAATACAACACTTACCAAGTTACTTTACCAGAGGTATTTGAATTTAGAGAATTATACTGGTTAGAAAGATCTTTAATTAATAACATGTTACTCGGTGAGCATTCATTTGGTTCAGCTGGCGCAAAATTGGAATGGGTAGCAAGTGCCTCTGTCGCAACTCAAAGCGAACCTGAGCTAAGATACTTTGGAAATGAATTTGATCCTAGAGATTTAGATGATCCAACTGACGATAGATATGCCATTCGAGCACCATCTGAGTATGATTATCCAAATCACTTTTTCAGAGAGTTGAAGGATGAACAATATGAATTCAAAGTAGATTACACCTTACCTATTTTACAAAATTTAAGCAAAGGAAATAAAGTAAAAGTAGGTGCACTTTACTCTAAAAAAGATAGAACATTTGACGAAAAAAGATATTCTGTGCAAGAGAAAGATGCTGTACTTTACCAAGGTGATGCAGCTGCATTTTTTAGTGATGAGAATAGTGGTATAATCGAAAAAGATGCTAACGATAGAAATGTGGTTGGAAATTATTTAGTAGATGATACTCGGGCTTCCAATTCATACATTGGTTCTGAAGAAATAATGGCATTTTATGCAATGGGAACTCTCAAGCCAGTTGAAAAATTTGATATTGTTTTTGGGGCTAGAGTTGAAAATGCATCTTTACCTGTAGAAAGTGCAGACTCACTATACACTTCTGAGAGATTAAGTTTTTTACCTTCGGTAAATTTACGATATGCTTTACGTGATAAAATGAATTTTAGAGCTGCATTCACGCAGACTGTGGCTCGACCAAACTTAAGAGAGTTAGCGCCATTCTCAAACTTTGATTTCCGAACAGGGGCATTCATTGTTGGTAATCCTGAATTGGAAATGACTTCAATTACTAATGTTGATTTACGATGGGAATGGTTACCGAATGCAGGTGAAATCGTTGCAGTAAGTACTTATTTCAAATCATTCACCAACCCAATCGTTTTAGTGAATTTAGGAAAATCTAATCCTGAGTTTCAATATCAAAATGTTGATGCAGCAACCGTTTACGGAGTTGAATTAGAATATAGAAAGAACTTAGGATTTATTAACCCTATTTTAAGTAATTTCAAATGGGGAGCTAACCTTTCTTACATCTACTCAGAGGTTGATATTGATGCAGAAGAATTATCAGACATTCAAGCAATCAATCCTGACGCAAGTAGCAAAAGAACTTTTTTTAATCAATCACCTTATATCATAAATACTAACCTTGCTTATTCAAATTCTAAAAATGATATAGATGCAACTCTTTCATTCAATATGTTTGGAGATCGATTATCAATAGTTGGATCACAAGGAACTCCTGATATTTTTGAGCAGGCTCGACCACAATTAGATTTTACTATTTCTAAAAAATTCAAAGAAAATCTTTCAGTAAGATTATCAGCTAGAAATTTATTAGATCCTGAGTACAAGCTTCAGTCGTCATTCAATGGAAATGACTACGTCTATTCAGATTACAGAATAGGAAGAACCATTTCGATGAGTCTTTCTTACACCATAAAATAATAATCTTGCACTAGATTATTTTGTTAGCTTTCGAAGCCTCGGTGAATTTATTTCTCCGAGGCTTTTTTGTTTTATATAAAGGTCTTAGGTCAATAGTTTTTTATAGATTTGTATTCAACTAAATATGTTTAGTTTAATAAATTTGACGTTGGAAATTAACAACATAAAAACCAATTAAAATGACGAGTAAAATTGAATGGGTAATAATAATAGGGCTGATTTTTTTCTCTCTAAAATTTGCAAATGGACAATCGAATCCAAGTGAAAAGTTTTTGCAAAAAGTTGGAGAATTAGATAGTCTATATTCCAAAACCTTGAAAGAAAATAGAAAGTTTTATGTTCAACTTCCAGTCAGTTATAATTCTGATAGCAACCAAAAATATCCAGTAGTTTTTATCATTGATGGTGAAGTTTTGCTGCCTGCTGTTAACAACGTTCAAAGTTTTTATAGCGGTGGCTTTACCCCTGAAATGGTGCTAGTAGGCATTTCTAATTCGAATAACAGAATAAGAGATTTGACAACTTCGGAAGTACAAGAGTTATACGGAATGCCTTTTAATGGAGAAAGTGGTGGAGCAAATAATTTTAGTAAATTCCTTGAATCTGAATTAATTCCTTTCATTGAAAAAAAATATCCTGTAACTACATTTAGAACATTAATTGGTCATTCCTATGGAGGGTTATTTGGAGTTTATACCCTGATAAATCATCCATATTTATTTTCCAATTATTTAATTATTGATCCTAGTCTTGATTGGGATAATCAAAGATTATTAACTGAGTCAACAGAGAAACTCCACAGTAATGACTATAAAGGCAAATCATTATTTCTCTCCTTAGGAGGTCAGTTGCATATGCAAAATCCTGCAGTTACGATAGATAATGTGATGGAAGACACCACAGGTTTTACATTGTTTGCGAGATCTAATATTGCTTTTTCGAATATAGTAAAGCTAAACAAGAAAAACGGATTAGCCTTTGAATGGAAATTTTATCCAAGAGATTTGCACGGGACTATTCCATTTCCTTCAATAATGGATGGTTTGATATCTAACTTTGAATGGTTTCAAATGGAAAATACGAATAAATTTAATCAGCCTAATACCCAAAAAGAAGAATTGTTTAGCATCATAAATTATCGAGCCAATAAGCTTGAACGTTATTTTGGTTATGTGGTTCCACCATATCCAGAGGATCTTTTAAATGCACTTGGCTATATGAGTTTAGATATGGGACAATCAAATAAGTCAAAAATGTTTTTTGAATTTGCGATTAAATATTACCCGAATAGTGCAAATTCATACGAATCGATGGCAGATTATTATGAAAGGAATAAGGATTATGATAATGCAATAAAGTTTACAACCAAAGCTTATGAAATTAGTAATAAAGCTTACCATCAGCAACAAATTGAAACACTTAAAGAAAAAAAGAATTGAAGAAAAAGAAAGTTATGACTGATTAAGTTTTCGTTCTTGAAATTTTAAAAACAAATAATTATCCTTTTCCATTTCTCATCTTGAAATCCTTAAACTATTTTTGTCAAATAATAAATCAAAGAAAAAAATCAACCATGTTTGCAAAAGAAACTTACACTCAACGAAGAAATGATTTAAAAGAAAAAGTAGGCTCAGGATTAATCCTTCTGATGGGGAATGAAGAGACTCCGATGAATTACAAGGACAATACTTTTCGATTCAGACAAGACAGTAATTTTTTATATTATCTAGGACTTGATATTTATCATCAAGCAGCCATCATTGATATTGACGAAAATAAAACGATCATTTTCGGAGATGATCTTTCGGTTGATTATATCGTTTGGATGGGAGCGCAACCTACCATGAAAGAGCTCGCTGAAAAAACTGGAGCAGAAGAAACACAGCCTTATAACAATATATCTACATATTTAAAAAACGCTAAATCAAAAGGGCAAGAAATCCATTTCCTTCCTCCATACCGAACAGAGAATATGTTGAAAATGGAAGAATGGTTAGACATTCGAGTAAAGGATTTAGCTAACCATACTTCTAAAAAATTAACTCAAGCAGTTATTTCTCAACGGTCGATTAAATCTTCAGAAGAAATTGTTCAAATGGAACATGCTGTATCTATAACCAAAGAGATGCATGTTGCAGCTATGAGAGCCGCCAAAGAAGGAAGAAAGGAATATGATCTTGCTGGAATAGCTCATGGGATTGCCAGAGGATGTGGTGGTGATTTAGCTTATTCGATTATTATGACCGTCAATGGTCAAACCCTACATAACCATTATCATGGGAATACTTTAAAAAATGGACAGTTGGTTTTAGGAGATTTTGGAGCAGAAAATGGGATGCATTACGCAGGTGATATTACTCGAACTTTTCCAGTTGCCAAAACTTTTACCCAAAAGCAAAAAGAAATTTATCAATTGGTATTAGACGCAGAAGAAAATGCCATTCAAGCACTTAAGCCAGGTATCGCTTACAAAACAATACATTTACAAGCTGCTAAAGACATGGCAGATGGGTTAAAATCTTTAGGCTTGATGAAAGGAGATATGGATGAAGCAGTTGCTGAAGGAGCACATGCTTTATTTTTTCCACACGGGTTAGGACATATGATTGGGTTAGATGTTCATGATATGGAAGATCTTGGAGAAGACCTGGTGGGCTATCGAGAGGGTTTAGAAAGAAGTACTCAGTTCGGTTTGAAATCATTGAGACTTGGAAAAGAATTAGAAGAGGGAAATGTATTGACAGTAGAACCTGGTTTGTATTTTATTCCAGAGTTAATCGATCAATGGCAAGCTGAAAATAAATTTTCTAACTTTTTGAATTATGAAAAAATAAATACTTACAAAGATTTTGGAGGAATAAGAATTGAAGATAATATTTTAGTTACCAAAGATGGTCATCAGATATTAGGCCCTAGAATTCCTAAAACGATTAAAGAAGTAGAAGCTGAAAGAAATCACAAATAGGATTATTAAACATGTTCTAAAGCTTAGAACTTATTCTTAGTAAACGGAGTTAGCATTTATTGTTAACTCCGTTTCTTATTAAGGAATGGTCAAACAATAGCTGATAACATTTTAAGAATTCTCCTAAATTTATTCTTCGTTAAAAATGGTTCCTAAATAAATTGTTTTTGTATTTGTAAAAAATAAATGTTTCTTTGCATGCTGCACTAAAGTGAAATGAAGTTATGTTATTATTAATATGAAAAAATAGAAACTTTTGATTCATATAACCGTTTAAGATGAATTATGATTTTTTGGCATAGTTATTGAACTGATATCCAGTCTAAAACCTATTAGACATTTATAGCATTTAAGTTCCTAAAACTTAAACCGATTATTCTAAATCCCACGAACTATCCTTAAGAATAACAACCTCTTTTGGAAAAATCACCTAACTAACTTCCTGCATTTTATTAACCAAATGCTCACTTGATATTCAAGTGGAGTTAAACGATTTACAAAAACAAACATTTATGATTCCTCAATTTCCTTTTCACAGGCAATTAGGTGAGTTCGATTGTGGAGTTTCCTGTCTCAAAATGATCACCGATTATTTTGGAAAATCCATTTCTTTTGAAACACTTCAGCACTTTTTACCTGTTCATGAAGAAGGCGTTTCCCTCAAAGATATGAGTGATTTAGCTAACAGTATTGGTTTAAAAACTATGGGAGTTAAAGTCAATTATGAACGACTGGTCGAAGATATTCCTACACCTTGTATTGCATTTTGGCGACAACAACATTTCGTGGTTATTTATCATGTTAGTGATGAATATATTTGGATAGCTGATCCAGCTTCAAGAGGTATTTACGTTCAATCCAAAGAAATTTTTAAAGAAGGATGGATTTGTGACGAAAATCTAGAATCAGGAATATTATTATTATTCGAAAAAACACCTTCTTTTTCTGAATCTAAAATTTCAAAAAATTTAGAGTTGAGTATTTAAGCAAACTATGAGAAAACCTGAATCAAATTAACTCTAAATCAACTGATTCAGACCATCTAAAAAAACCTATTGTATTTGATGGCAGATAGTGCAAAACTATACTGCCATTTTTTTATTTTTAGATTTTGTTTCAATAATCAAAATACAAATTTGAAATTATTTCCGCACATTTTGGCTAGGGTAGGAGGCAGCACTTTTTCAAAAGTGGAAGCATTATCATTTGGAAAAATGTCTTTTGTAGATATATTGTTACAAAGAGAAAGTAACCTCGAATTTCAATTTGAAAAAGTACTTCAAACTTTTGCAGAAACGATAGAAAAAATCCATGACTACAAATATCGAGCGATTTTAATTAACGGAAAAAAAGATTTTCAAAATCAACGTTTTTCTTTTTTAAAAAAAATAAAGAAGATCAATGATGATGAAATGTTAAGCGCTTTGATTTTTAATATTTCTGTTTATTCTGATTGGAAAATGGAATTTGAAAACTTGAAAAAAGAGTTTGACATTATTTTTCAAGAAGAAGAGTTCCTCCAATTTTCTTTTTTAAAAGATTTTTTTCAAAAGGAGGATTTCCAAAAAGGTCTACTTCAATCTAGTCACTCTTTATATCACCAAAACAAGAAATTAGCTTCAAAATCGCCAAGAGATTTTAGGAAAAAAGAAAGACAAACCTTGCGAGCCTTGGCTCAATACTTTTATAGAATTGGTGCTAAAACTTCCCCGTTTAGTCATTTCACCACACTTGATATT
>CAYGRM010000196.1:0-12248 GCA_964352225.1 uncultured Saprospiraceae bacterium
ATTTGCTTTCTCCTCAAATCATGAGCCATCTTTTTCGCTTAACTTTACGGAATTGCTACCTTGGAGTAGGCAGTTTTTATTTTTTGAATAGTACTATTCCAATTTTTGGTATTGGCACGTACCATCATATTATAAGTGTAGGTAGGTTCAGGACGAATGCTTAGCAATAAAGATTGACTAGGATACTTTAAACTGAAAAATTTAAAATCCTCTACAATGCCATCAATCACTCTAGGAATACCAAAACCGTATTGTTCATTTTCGAATTCAGGCTCGTTGATCAATGTTTGACCAATCAGTTCTTCTGGTCTCACGCCTTTTATTTTAGCTAATTTTTTTGCAGCAGTTTGATTGATTACAAAAATTCTGTCTTTACCTTGTTCCAACAATTTGCAAGCATCGCATTTTAAATTTAAAGCTTGAATTGTACCGAGATCAAAATATTCTACCGTTCCGTCAGCAAGTATGACATCGGTACCTTCCATTTTATAAGTCAATTGATTGTACATTTCTGATGCGGGCAAACCATTTCCACCAACTGCTTCCACTTCAGGCAAATTGAGTAATTCTTTCTTTAATGCAGTATATTTTTCTACACCATCAATTCCAAAATAAACGATTCCCTCTTTATCATATCCTAAGTTGGTATTAGATATATATTGCATTTGCTGATAAATAAAAAAAGTGATACTCAATAATCCCACCATCATCACAAACTGAAAGGTCACCAATGAATTCCGAAAATTAAAATACCGACTACCTGAAATTCGATTCATCTTTTGGCTAAAAAGATGTAGCATGGATCTTTGACCATAAGCGACAGCAGGATAAATACCACTCAATATTCCAGTAAATAACAATAAACAAAATAATGATAACAATGTATTTCCGTGAAATAAAATCGACTTATTCCAATTCAACTCCATCACCTCATAAAAGGAAGGTAAAGTAAACCAAAGCAATATCAAGCAAAGTGGAAAACATAATAATGCTAGAATAATAGCCTCTGCTAAGAGCTGAAATGAAATGTCTCTTGCTTGTGCGCCCATGACTTTGCGTACCCCTAATTCTTTTTGACGGTCAGCGTACATTGCAATAGAAAGGTTAGTATAGTTAGTTAAAATTATAAGTAGAATGATTATACCAACAATTCCTAAGGTAGTTAAGTATGTCCTATTTGCAACAGGTTTGAGTTCATAAAGCGTATCTCTTGTAAAGTGAATATCTGCCAATGCTAAAGCTCTAATTTCCTTTCGCAAAGGGTCATCGGTATAGCCTGGATATACTAAATTAATATCTGAATTTAGTTGAGTTATCACAGATTCGACAGAAGATTCGGGTTTTAATTTAAAGTATGTATAGGCTCCCCAACCCGGAATACTATCTTGGTGGATTATCCAATCAAAATCATAATGGACATTGTCAGGCACATCAGCAATGACTCCACCTAGTTCAAAGTTTTGATTTCTGATAACCAAATTTTTTCCTACCAAATCTTTTGATTGCCAATTTTCCCCAAACCACTTCTTTGCTAATTTCTCTGTTAAAACAATTTGATTAAATTTAGAAAAAGCACTTTCAGGATTTCCCATTAAAAATTTTTGAGGGAAAATACTTTGAAATGCTTTGCCTGTATTCGTATATAAAATATTATCTCCCACAAACTTTTTCCCATCCGCTTCAACAAAAAAATTTTCTTGATTACCTACCGAAGATGCCGATGGAACAAAATGACAAGCCTCTTCAATTTCTTCATATTGCTTCATATGATTGATCAATCGCAACTGCGTTTCGAGCGAAGACTGATTATAATCTATAAAATACATAGGTGTATAAATCTGGTCTCGAAAATTATTCATCACTCGGAAGACGCGCTCATGGTCGGGGGTAGATTGGTCATAAGTCAATTCATTTTTTAAAAATAAACCAATCAACATCACCGCAGAAATACCAACGGTCAGTCCCAACATATTAATAGCCGTAAAACCTTTTCGATGTAAAATATTGCGAATGGCAATTTTGTAATAATTACTAAACATAGGTAAGAATTGTTTTGCCCGAGAGTATTTTTCAAAGGCGTATGGATCAAAAAATTGAAATACATTTTTTACATACCAGCGATTGGCTTTACTTCGCCCGAGTTCCTGTACTCGATGATGATAAGCTTCATGTAAATCTCCCTGAATTTCTTCTAGGAGATCTTCGGAGCAAAACCATTCTAAGAATTTATCTGCCCAGCTTGGTGGAAGATGATGATTACTCATGTGAGTTTAGGAATTAAGTTCCATAATTTTTGCCGAGAAGCTTTTATTTCTAAAATAACTTCAGTCCCTTTACTAGTCGCCTCAAAAATTCTTTTACGTCGTCCTCCACGCTCCGCTGTCGCTTCTCCCATTTCACTTTTGATGAGTCCTTTCTTTTCTAAACGAGACAAAACAGCATGAATAGCGCTTATGGAAATAGATTTACCCATATGTTTTTCATAGGCTTCGGTTACTGAAAATCCGTAGGCGTCTTCATGCATTGTCATGACAAGCAACAAAATTGTTTCTTCTAAAAATCCTAATCCTTTCATATCTTCAATACTTGTAGATATTATTAATAAAAAATAAACAAGCATTTCATCAACACTTGTAAAAGTAATCACAATCTTAGAAAATATTTTTTGGACTAGCAAGGTTTTGAAGGATAAAAATTTTATTTTTTTCTAAATTAAGTTCCTATTCACAAATATCTGTAAGAAATTTTAGTTTCCTTTTTACCATGATTTCGTTAAAAATACTTGTCGTAAGGTAGGCTATGACTATGCCGGCAGGCAGGCTTTTTGCCTCATTAGAGAAAAAAAAATTCTAAAATTTTATTTATACATATTTATGATCCTGCACTTATTGATCTAGAGTGCAATTATTTTAGTGATATAGATTTGTAAAAATAATGATTTGATCAGCCCACTTTTGAAAAGAAGTAAAAATAAAAGCGCGAACGCTCGCTAAATCCCAATGCTATTAAATGGTTAAGAGAATGTGGTAAAATGTCTCTAAATAAAATCAACTACCTCTATTTCAAGGAAGAGAACCGCGTATTTAACCATGCTGCAAAATACTAAAATACTTTCCTCTACCTCAGAGTGGATAGCATCAACTTGGATGATCTTTAGTAGAGGTAATACTAGCGGATACTCATAGCGGAATTAATTCCACATTTGCTCAAACAACGAATAAAGATATGACATCAAAAAAAAATATTATCATCTTCAAGACTGTTCACCCAAGATAAATAGTTGTCTTCCATTCTATACTGTAGCATGAAAATTCCAGCTCCAAGATTTTAAACATCACTTTTTTTTCAGAGATAGAACCAACTGGATAGTTAGTATTTTTCATAAAATCAAATCCATTATTTTGAAATCGAAAATTTTACATCCCTTTCTCGAGCAGGAAGCACTACTGCCAAAGCGCAAATAATTATAATATTTTTATAGATGTATTGTCCCAATAAGGTAGGTGAGATAAAAGAATCTTGAAAGATTAAATCTGAAAAAAAGATGATGGGAGTAAAGGTCATCGCCATATGTGCGATAGCTACAAAGATTGTAAATCTCAAATACTTACGAGTCATCAGACCTATGCCAATTAGGGTTTCCAAAATTGCAAGAAGGATCAAACACACTTCAGGTGAAATCAAATTAAAGCAAAGTTTGCAAACTGTAGTTGATCCGATTTGTTCTGCAGGACTCAGATTAGGAAAGAATTTTAAGATACCGAAATAAAAAAATATTAAGCCGATACTAAAAGTAAGTATGTTTAATTTCAGTTGAAATCGCCCATCGTTAGAATGTTTCATAGTGAATGGTAGTTAAATAAAAGGGGGCATGTTAAATAATGCGGGGAGATGACTAATCAAATATAAGTATTTTAGCTTTCTGGTGCTTGTTTTTAAGAGACAGCGCAGTAATTTAGAAAATCTATAAATACTTGCAGCGCTGACGATTCCGTAGAAGCAATATCACAAGGCAGAAATTCCAGGGTGAGTTTTACGTATTAGGGCCTACAATATTATGTTGATTTAGAAAATCAAAAATAGTGACGGTACTCTGGACTGATAGGTGGATATCGTCCCTATTGGCAGAAAAATACTAACATGAATAACCCAAGGTGTAGAGCACCGACACCTTATTACCAAAGTTTTAGACACTAGTTTTTTTTGTTAGCTCTTTTTTTTAGAATTGGTACCTGCAAGAGTATAGCTACCCAATGCAGTTGGTGGCTTGTTTGCTGTTGAAGTTGGCTTGATAAGCAGTTAAAGCCTTTTAGGTTTTATGGTATCCAGAATTTTAGTTTTTAATAATTTTTATAATTCTACTGGTCTTATCTATATTCCTTAACTGTAAAATGTATAATCCATTTTTTAAATTAGACATCTCTATAGATATATCATTTCCATTAAATACCGGTACTATACTGACTTTAACCCCTAACACATCAAATAAATGAATGCTTTCCAAGGCTACTACTTGGCTACCATTTATTTGAAGAATATTTTTAGTAGGATTGGGATAAACTTTCAGGTCTTCTAAACTAAGGTCTTGAACTTCAGTAACTGTTGTAGTATCACAAATAGGACTTGTCGTAATTTTATCTGCAAAAAAGATGGCCAAATTATTTTCTCTTAATACCCTATTATCATATGCATGACAGGGATTTTCAATTTGATCGGCGCAACTACCTTGTCCAAACAAGAAACTAAAAGGAAATTCTAAAGTTGTAAATTCATCTTGTATGATATAACCATAACCATTATTGGAATTCCAATTACTAAACGCTCTACTTCCGTATAGCATGATCTCATTATTGTTGATGCCATAGCAATTGTATCCATTAGTAAAGCACCAGGAAAGCCCCCAATTAACATAATTGCTATCAATAGGAACAATAATATCACAAGGTTGATGGAATGAATAAATAGCTGGTTTTATTTTGTTGGCAGGTATATTGGCTAATAAGTCACTCATCATAGCCCCATACATATTACCAATACCTTTTATTGTAAATTGAATATTTGTTGGTTCAATGTCTCCGTCTATTCCTCCCAAATCAGGTCTGGCAATTGAATCTCCATCAAAAATTTCTCCACCATTATAGATACACCCCAAAGCATTTGAATTTGGAAGAGGGACATTCTCAAGATCATAAGAATGAACAGGTCTTTCTAAAATAGTATCTAGCAACCCTACCCCCATTGCGGTAAATGCACCTGCACTTTCTCCTGCTACAAATACATTACTTGTGTCAATTCTATATTGTTCATGGCGATTAATTAAAAATCGTAATGCACCTTTAGCATCTTGAACTGCTCTGTAATATGCCCGTGACCATTCAGAACTATCTGTCGCAAACAGACATTCATAATTAGGATAATTACATTCCCAAGCTAATTCATCAGAAATAAAACCTAGTCGATAATCTATACTTGCTGTCACATATCCCCGCTTAGCAAACTCTTTACACATCGTTTGTATACTTGGATCATTTTTATCGCCCGCTAAGAATGCCCCTCCATGAATCCACATCAACAAGGGGCGTCTTAAACTTTCATCGTTGCATTCTGGCAGGAATATATCCATCTGTAAGGTGTCAATCTTTCCATTGAAATTCACCGAGGCTCCATAAGAGAGGTTTTGCAGATTTTCATATTCGTATTTTTTGTCTATCCATTGTTGACAATAAATCAATTGGATATTGAAAAGAATAACTGAAAATATTAGTATGAATTTTTTCATTTTTTTTAATTGATGTTCTTTTATTGGACAATGACGATTAGTATATGGGTAGTTTTTCTAATTAAGGAGTATGGCTTATGCACATGGTTAGCCTCCCGTTTTTTACTTATTAATTAGTTGAATAAGTTTTTCCAACGGAAAACCTCTCTTCCCCAATACTCGGATAATATTGAAAGTTAAATGATAATTGGAGGTAAATAGCCCTAATTTGAAACTTTAACAACTGATTGATAAAACTAGTCTTTCCATTTTTTATTTTAAAGGACAGGATAAGGCTAGAGGCTCAGCGCTAGCGACGATTTTTTTTGAAGTACAGGCTTAGAGCAAGCGGGAATCCCAATTTTGTTGGTTGTTAAAATAATTAAAACTGAACGAGCTATGTCCTTCGTTCCGATTCTATTACAGAATCTTCATCACCTAATATGACATCGTCAATAGTTCATTTGCATTCAGCTCCTTTAATCTTACCTGAGTAGTCTTCCCTACCCTTTTCCTTTTCGCTCAATACCTCGACTTCGCAATCGAAGCACCAAAGGTAGTTTGCAGGCAGCTACTACCAGCAGCCTGCGGAGGGTCGATTCCTCCATCTTATTAACAGCATGGCTTTTTAGCCTTCAGGACACACGTGATGCCAACGGACATTAAACATGTGCAAAATAATCTTGATATATTTTTCATAAAACCTTTTTTTAATAATTCAATTTCTTGTTGTATCCTTGCATTTTTATTCATGAATTTTAAAAAATACTTATGTCAAATAAATATAATACTTCTGAAGATATTGCTAGTTATGGAATTGGTAAACAAATGGGAAGTCAATTGCTTGCAAACCCTTTTGAAGATATGAATTTTGATGCAGTAGTAGAAGGCTTGAGAGACACCTTGCACCAAAAAGAAAGTCCTATCACAGAAGACCAATTTAGAGCTGCATTTGCTGCGATTAGTGCAAAAGTTGAAGCTAATAAGAAATCAGCTTTCGAAGCAATTCTGGCTCAAGGCGAAAGCTTTTTAGCTGAAAATAAAAAACGTGAAGAGGTGAAAGAAACTGCATCCGGATTACAATATATGGTTGTAAAAGAAGGTGATGGAGAAATGCCGAAAGAAACCTCTACTGTAGTTGTTCACTACACGGGTACACTTTTAGATGGCTCTGTTTTCGATAGCTCTGTACAAAGAGGTCAGCCTGCAACCTTTCCAGTAAATAGAGTTATTGCAGGGTGGACAGAAGCATTACAATTGATGAAAGTTGGATCCTCATGGAAATTATTTATTCCATATAATTTAGCCTATGGTGACCAAGGTGCAGGTGGTGCAATTGGTCCTTATTCTACTTTAATTTTTGATGTCGAATTATTAGAAATTAAATAATCTTGAATCTTTCTTTTTGAAAGAAAACATATCTAGATAAAAAAACCTCAATTAAGAGTAAAAAAATAATAAGCCAATTACATTTATTTGTAATTGGCTTACTTTTTACAACAATACATTTACGTAAAAAATAAATAATTAATTGTCATCAATTCTAATCGCCTTTACCGAATAATCTGAAGTATCAATCTCAGTCCAAGAAATAAAATCATAAGCAGTACTTGCACCAGTTACTTGTATTACGTCAATATTATATTTTTTTTCCTCTGTCCTATATCTTTTATTGGAGTGCCAATGACCTGATAATAAAACATTTATACCCTTAATAATTTTTCTGAACTTTTCTCGATCTATCAATTTTAGCCACTTATATTTATAACTAAATGAAAATGGATTATTATGTAAATACACTATAATCTTAGGGTTATCATGTTCCTTTCTAATCCTAGCTAAGTCATTTTTTAATTCCTTTAATTGATGCTTCCCTAATTTCCCTCGGGTTAAAATAGGTCTTCCTTCTAATGAATTTAAGCCAATAAAAAAATGATCCTTAAATTGATGAATGGTTGGATAGTCTAATAAATCGTTATCTTCTTCTCCTTTGTAGTTGACACCTTTGGGAAGTAGATCTTTAAAATATTTATTGAATACTTTAATATTTTTTTTAGGATTCCCAGTTGTACCTTCTCTTTTCAAATCGTGGTTACCAGGGCAAATCATTAAATCAAAATTGTGACTAGTTAATTTTGTCAGCTTGATTTTCAATTCACCCATATCTTTTTTGTCTAAGGATGAATCTACCAAATCTCCTGAAAGCACAATTTTGGGTTTAACCACTTCATTTTGGTAATAGGTAATAATATGATTGATCAAATTATCTGTTCCCAAGAATTCTCCATAATGAAGATCACTTATATGTATTATTTTCATAATTTTTATTTACGCTGTTTTAAATTCCTAGAAAGATCTGTTTGTTTTTTGAAAAGATAAAAACTTAATTAGCAAATAAAAACTCAATTCCTATTATCATAACTAAGACTGGTAAAATCTACCGCTCCTGCTGTAATGCTTGGCCTTGCTCAATGCGCTGCTTCCTACTAAATGAATAATCTTTTTTGTATTTGATCAAACGAAGGCAGGAGCTTTCTGGAATGCTTGGAATTTCCGCAGAGCGAAAATTCCAACGAGGTGAGGGTTATTTTTCAGAGGTGATGCCTGCAAGGGCGAGCGGTATTTGCAAGTTTCATATTGAAAATCACCAAACCAATTGATAAATGTCAACTTTTATATTTTGAATCAAAACTATCTTTCTTGAAAATTTTATGAATTCACATATAGTCATTTTATGAAAAATGATAAAATCTTATTTCTTGTATTAATAATCCTTTTTTGGGGTTTCACTCCATTGTATTCTCAGAATTATAGTATAAATATTTCAGGTGGGATCGGTTACCCTGAATTCAATCATATTGGAGTAGGTGTTAATTATAAAAATTCTCAAATTCAAACAACTATTGGGCGAACGAGTGAACCAAACTATGATTATACATCCGTAACCTGCAATATCTTCGACATTTTAGAGGAACTCCAAAACATGGAACGGTTCGTCCTTGGTATTTAAAATTTGGGACAGTTTATTACCACAATGAATATACTTATACTGAAGGTTTTGAACGTTATTTGGGAGGATTTGCAAGGATTGGAAGAGAGTTTAATTTTTCAGAAAAACTAGGGATATCATTTGATATTGGATTGAGCTACATAGATTATACTCTTCCTGCAGACAGTTGGAATCTGAGATTATTTTATAGATTCAACAATAAATCTAAACCTTCAAAATAAACATGTTTCATCGAGAACTTTAGTGTTATTTAAAATTAAGGATTTCTCTTTTTTAAAAGCGAGCCACGCTAGCTATACCGCTCCTACGAAAGTGTTTGCATCCTCCAAAGCTCTGCTTTCTATTTCATGAATATTTGTAGTTGATCAAACGAAGGCAGGAGTCTTCTAGAATGCTTGGAACTTCCGCAGAGCGGAAATTCCAGCAAGGTGGTTTTATTTTTTAGAGGACGTGCCAGCAGGATAAAGGCAATCACCCCTTACATTTTGTGACTGCTGTCACACTAATCAAAGTTTTAATATTTTACTTTTGAAATAATAATACCTTACAAAATTTAAAAAAAAAAGCATGACTAAAGAGATGAATGTACTTGGTATGATAGGTGGGACTTCTTGGCATTCTACTATTGTATATTATAAACTTATCAATCAGTTGGTTGGAGAAAAAATTGGAACGCAGGGAAACCCTCCAATAATACTTCACAGCTTGAATATCGAACTGATGAGAAGTGGCGACAAGGAAAGAATTAATAAAACATATCTTGATGTAGCTACAAAATTGCAAAATGCTGGAGCGAAAGCAATCATTATCTGTGCCAACACCCCGCATATGGTTTATCCTTTTGTTGCCCCTAAAATTGATATTCCAATTTTACATATTGCCGATGCAACTGGAAAAGAGGCGCAACGAATTGGCATTAAAAAATTAGGACTTTTGGGAAATATGCCAACTATGACGGGTGGATTTATTCAGTCGCATTTGCAACAAAATTTTGATATTGAAACCATTATTCCTGCTGATGAATTTTTGAAAAAGTCTCACCATTATGTTTCCACCGAACTTACTCAAGGAAAATTTACTGCTGCTGCAAAAACGTTTTTTATCGAACAAATGGAATTGCTACGAGAGCGTGGTGCAGAAGGAATTATTTTAGGTTGTACAGAATTACCAATGTTGCTTGCGCCACAGGATTTTAATTTGCCAATGATTTCGACAACGCAATTACATGCGCAAATGGCAGCAGATTTTATTTTGGGAGAAATATGAATTTTCTATTTTTGTTTTTTAATCACCTAAAAAATATCCATGTTTTTAATAGACGAACCATATGTTTCTGATTATTTAATCAAGACAATAAAAGATAATAATTTTAAAATTATTGCAACCAAGAAAGCTCAAGAATTAATAAATGATCCTTCGCTAAATTGGGTCTCCGAAGAAGATGCCAAAACAATATTAAAGGAATCACCAACGACTCCTATATATACTAATTCAGAAAACTCCATTGCATGGATTAATAAAAATCATCCTTCTCCCCTACTTTCAAATCAAATTGAAGTCTTTAAAAACAAAGTGAAATTCAGGAAATTAATCCAGAATACTTTTCCTACTTTTTTCTTTAAATCGGTAAAACTGAACGACATCCCAAATTTGGATTTAGAGAAAATCAAATTTCCTTTTGTGATAAAACCTATGGTTGGTTTTTTTAGTTTGGGGGTTCACATCATTAGAAATATGGAAGATTGGAGAAAAGCACAGGAACAATTGAATGTTGCTGATTTAGAAAACTCCTATCCAAAGGAAGTAATTGATGCTTCCAATTTTATTATTGAAGATTATATTGAAGGGGAAGAATATGCTATCGACAGCTACTTTAATCAAGATGGTGAGTTAGTGATTCTGAATATTTTACATCATAAATTTTCCTCCTCAACGGACACAAGTGATAGAGTTTATTCTACTTCAAAAGAAATTATCACTACCCATATTGATAAAATAAAAACTTTCTTGCAGCCGATTGGGGATGAACTTATGCTAAGAAATTTTCCATTACATGTAGAAATTAGAATTAATCAAGAAGGAAAAATTTATCCAATTGAAGTGAATCCTTTGAGATTTGGAGGATGGTGTACGACGGGCGATTTATCATGGCATGCTTTCGGAATTAATTCATATGAGTATTTTATCAATTCAAAAAAACCAAATTGGAAAGAAATTTTCAAAGGCAAAGTTTCTAAAAAATATAGTATCATCGTTTTGAATAATAATTCGGGTATTGCACCCGATGAGATTAGTCGTTTCAGGTTTGACTTGCTTGAAAAAGATTTAGAAAATGTTTTGGAGTCCAGAAGATTCGACATTCAAACATATCCTGTTTTTGGATTTTTATTTACTGAAACGAGTTTGGATAATGATCAAGAACTGGAAAATATTTTAAATTCAAACCTACGTAAATATATTGTTACAAATAAAACAAAGGTTTAGACAATGACTTCATAAAAGTATTAATATGCAATTTTTTTTATTCGTGGTTAGTCTCATTTTCTATTATATGCTACACAGTTTCTTAGCTAATAGTAAAGTCAAAGCATTCTTGACTGACCAAGTCATTCCCAAAAAATATTATCGGTTACTTTTTAATTTTTTTGCGATTATTTCTTTGCTGCCTATTTATTTTTTCTATCAAAAAATAGATGCTTCATTTCTATTTAAAAATGTATTGTTACAATATATTGGTTTAGGATTGGCTACGCTTGGTACTGTACTTTTACTTATAGCATTACGTCAATATAATTTATCTGAATTTGCAGGAACTCAACAATTAAAAAACGTATCTAATCCTACTCCTGACATGCTTAAAATTACTGGCTTTAATTCTATTGTTAGACATCCTTTATATTTTGCTGGGTTGATTATTATTTGGGGTGGCTTTTTGTTTCTGCCTACGGATTTGGTTTTGGTCATTGGTTTAGTGAGTACTGCATATCTTTATTTTGGGACAAAGTTGGAGGAAGAGAAATTGGTAGAGAAGTTTGGAAAAGAGTACTTGGAGTATCAGAAACGAGTCGGGATGTTGGTGCCGTTTTTTTAAATTTAAATAGACTGTTCTCGCTAACGCTGGGTCTCATGGCCTGTGTTTATTTATAATAAAAACGCAGTTACTAATCAAATCCAAAAAACTCTTCCAATAATAAAACTTCCAACACTCCTTGCCCTTCTTCAAAATAATTTGAAGCACTACTATAAACATAATGTTGTGGAAACAAAACCCAACCTGCTCGCACAGGTTTCTCGCTAGCGCTGGGCCTCCTGGCCCGTGTTTACTCTGTAATGTTATAATGATAATGTTTTAAAGTAAACACGGGCCAAGAGGCCCAGCGCTAGCGACGATGTATTTTTGAAAGGACAGACTTGGAGCGAGCGGGGAGCATACCGCATCCATGAATTTGAAATTTGGTCAAGTTAATATTCCTCGATCTA
>CAYGRM010000197.1:0-12238 GCA_964352225.1 uncultured Saprospiraceae bacterium
GAAGTACCCTTTGGGCAATAACCTAATAATCAATAACTCAATAACTTTTTATAAATGACTAAATGAATATTAGAACCAATTTCTTTTTTGTGGAAAAAAAATAAAGCAACTCATTGTAATTTGCTGACTTGAATTAGCTTTTTTGGAAAACCTTTCATAGATTTGCGGCAACAAAATTAATTTATTATGAATCAAGAAGAAACATCTTCATCAAAAACAGATTGGCTTTTATTTTTAATCTCAACAGTTGTGATGATTGCAATGTTGATATGGGTAAATGAGTGGTTTTGGTTAGCATTACCTTTCTCATTGACATACTTAGTGAAAGCTTTAAAAATGATGTAATTCAGTAGAATTTCATTTTTATTTATATAGTAATATAAAAAAAAGATAGTCGTGCTAAATTCTAGCACGACTATTTTAATTTAGGGTAATACAGGTATTTATTCCGTTCTCAATTTTTAATATAATAAAAGAAATCATTCAAAACTAGTCAGCGCTTGTTTTGAACATTTTTAAATAAGATTAAGAATGAGGAATAAATTTTGGAAAAAAAGTCCATTATAAAAATGAGCTTTTTAGTATGTTTTCAGTCTTTAGACCGAAAACATATTAACAAGTCACCTAATGTGCTTAGATTTACTGATCTAGTAAATTTAAAATTTCTAGAACCAATAGGGTAGATTGATAATAAAAAGAGGGATCGATATTTTCGAAGGTATCTGTAGATTTGTGATAATCTTTATGATCCTCCACACCTAAATAGATAAAAGGAATTTCTTTTTTATGGAAAGGGCCATGATCTGAAGAGTTAGTCCAATCATTATATCCTAAGTCTGGTGTATCATGTCCGAATAAAACATTCAGAGGAGATGTTGCATTTATATCTCCTAATTTCTCCTTGAGAATTGGGTAATGATGAGTTCCGCAAATGTATATTTCATTTTTTTCATTCCTGCTGATCATATCTAAATTCACATTCATCAGAATATTTTCAATAGCGACCGGTGGGAAATCAACGAAATGTTTTGCACCTTCTAAACCTAATTCTTCTGCATCAAAAGCAACAATTATGATGGAATGCTGAGGAGGATTTTTTTTGAAATAATTTGCTGCTGCTAAAATTGCGGATACTCCAGAGGCATTATCATCAGCACCATTGAATATTTTATCATCCTGCTGTCCAATATGATCATAGTGAGCTGTCAGGACGATATATTTTTCAGGATATTTTGTGCCAGTTATTTTTCCAATAATATTATTACAATCATAGACCTTCTTCGGCAGTCTTTTATAAAAGCTAAATGGTTGGAGAAAACCATCATTAAATTTTTCCAAACCTAATTTTTCAAATTTTCCAACAATATATTTACGGGCAACTTCATTTCCTTTTTCTCCGCTTCTTCTACCTTCTAATTGGTCAGAGGAAAGGTATTTAATATCATTCATTAGTTGGGTTGAGTCAACTTTGTTTTGGGGAATGGAGTTAGCTTTTTGAGTGACTGAACTAGTTTGACTTTTGCAGGTGAAAATAGAAGAAAGCAGGAATGCAAGTAGAATGAATTTTGGAAAATAATAGTTCATAATTTTTGTTTTTATGGCTTTCTGTCTTAGGCGATGATAGGAAATCATCGCCTAAGCTGAGCATTAAATACCTACATAATTTTGAGGAGTGATAACTTTTAATTCTTCTTTTACAATTGGTGCAATATCAAGCGTTTCAATGAATTCGTGAATGTCTTGTTTAGTCACACTTACTTTTCCTCTGGTGAGATTCAAAAGCGCTTCGTATGGTTTGTCAAAACCTTCTCGACGAAGAATATTTTGAATAGCTTCGGCTACGACCATCCAATTTTTTTCAAGGTCTTCGTTCAATTTTGCTTCATTCAACAATAGTTTTCCAATTCCTTTTTCAATGGAACGGAAAGCAATTATGGTATGTCCCATGGGTACGCCAATATTTCTTAAAACAGTACTATCGGTTAAATCTCTTTGTAATCTTGAGATAGGAAGTTTGTCAGCAAGATGAGTGAAAATAGCATTGGCAATTCCTAGATTTCCTTCGGCATTTTCAAAATCAATAGGGTTCACTTTGTGAGGCATTGCTGAAGATCCAATTTCACCTTTGATAGTTTTTTGCTTAAAGTACTCCATAGAAATATAAGTCCAAATGTCTCGACAAAAATCCAAAAGGATCGTATTGATTCTTTTTATTCCTTGAAATATAGCAGCTAAGTTATCATAATGATCAATCTGAGTGGTGTACTGTAGCCTTTCTAAACCTAGGTATTCACTTACAAAATGATTCCCAAATTTTTTCCAATCAATTGAAGCGTAAGCCACATGATGCGCATTGAAATTTCCAGTTGCCCCACCAAATTTGGCAGTAAAAGGAACTTGCTTCAGTAACTTTAATTGATTGTCTAATCGCTCTACAAATACTTTCATTTCTTTTCCTAAGCGAGTAGGAGAGGCAGGTTGTCCATGTGTTTTTGCTAGCATTGGGATACCAGCCCATTCTAAAGCTAATTCATTGATCGAGTTCCTGATTTTTTTAAAAAAAGGTAGATAAACTCGCTCCATAGCATGCATTAATAAAAGGGGAGTAGCGGTATTATTAATATCCTGAGAGGTCAATCCAAAATGGATGAACTCTTTGAATTCAGCAATGCCAATTTCATCAAATTTCTCCTTCAAAAAATATTCAACAGCCTTGACATCATGGTTAGTGGTTTTTTCAATTTTTTTGATGTGCAAAGCATCTTGCAAATTGAAATCTTCAAAAATATCATTTAATTTATCCACTTTGTCTAAGTCAAATTTTTCTAACTGAGGCAAAGGATGTTGGCATAGTGCAATGAAATATTGAATCTCCACAAAGACTCGATACTTGATTAATGCATATTCAGAAAAGTAATCAGAAAGCTCTTTAGTCTTCTCGTGATATCTGCCATCGATTGGCGAAATTGCAGTTAGCATATTTTTGATTTGAAAATTTGAAAATGATTTTTCTCTGCAAAAATAGAAAAAGCGATGGAAGTTTTAGCAAAAGCAAAGCGGTAAGAAAATCTATTTTTCTTACCGCTTTGAACTGAGGAGTATTTGAAGCTATTTTTTAATATTATCGACAGTCACCTCATCTATTTTCTTTTGATATTCTTTTTGTATTTGAAGCGCTTTTTGATCAGCTTCCTTAATGACATTGTCTGCACTTTGATTGGCTTTATCTTCCAATTGTTGTGCTTTTTTATCGGTTTCTTGTTTTAATTTTTTGGCAGCAACCTCGGCAGCTCGTTTTTTAAGGATATTGGAACCTGCGTTTTCTACAAGAAGATCAGCTTGCTTGTAGCCCTCATCTTTAACTTTTTGGGCAGCTGACTTTCCTTCTGCTCTAAGTTTATCAGCACTCTTATCAGCTGCAGTTTTTAATCGGGCAATTTGATCATTGGCTTCTTTTTCGAGTTTGGCTTTTCTTTCTGCAACTGCTTTTTCAAGATCTTCTTTTTTCTCATTGATAACATCTTTAACCTCTTTTTCAACTTCTTTTTTCACCTCATCTACTTTTTCTGTAATCGCATCTTTAACGGTTTTGCCACCACTACCAACTAAACTAAATTGAACTTTTGGATCAGTCATCGAACCAGTCAATTTTATTTTTACATTGACAAATTCTTGTTCTTTTATGTTCAATCCTAATTTGGAGGCTTGGTCATTAAGCATGCCTAACCCTTTTTTAGCAGCCTGTCCAACGGCATTTTGATTGATTAATTTCATTGGAACCTTTGCATTGATATCATAATCTATATCTTGGGTAATTCCATGAGTTCCACCAATCATCATATCAATTCCTTGATACTTTAATGGAAATTCTCTAATCACCACTTTTCCTTCTTTGATTTCAAACCAGTTTTTGGTTCCTTTCAGATCAATTGAATGGTTAGCTAATTTTTCAATATTTAAGGCTTCTCCAATTTTTCTCAAAGGTTCAAAATCTTGAATAACTCCATTAACAGTTTGTAAAAATCCTTCGGCAGTCAGGGTGCTCAAATCAGGCATGAGATCTTTACCCAAAACGCCTTCCAAACTCATTCTAGTAGAATAATTTCCTTGAATATATTTTGCAATAGGAGCAAGGGCTTTAACGGTATTTAGTTGATCGAAAGAGGACTTAAAATCAAAACCTTGAACATCATAAGTTAATTTATATTTTGGTTTTTCAGGAATCGTCGAGTCATAATATCCGTCTGCTTCAAATTTTCCACCGAGAGTTCTTGCATTCACATTTGACATTTGAACTTTACTATCCTTGATGGCTAAATCACCTCTGAAATCTTTGAGATCAAGGTTGGTGTAAGTCAACTTTTTGATATTCGCATCAATGTTAATATTTACGTTGTTGGGGATGACAATTGGTTCATATTCCTCGGTGTTTTCATCAGCAATTGTTTTTGCTTTTGGTGTTTCAGTTTCTTCCATAAAAGGATTTAAATCGAAGAAATCTGAGTTCATGGCAAACTCTCCACCAAGTGTTTCATTTTCAAAAATATAATTGAATACGTTGGTTAAGTTTCCTGATCCACTTATATCACTTTCGCCTAGTTTTGTTTCAAAGTCATTGATAATCAGTTCGTTAGAAGTGAAAATTCCTTTGGCACTTGAATTGTCTAACTGATAAACGTCGTAATCGATTTTGCCAATTTTTGCATCAACAATAAATTTGAATCTATTGAATATTTCCACCTCTTCTTCAGGCTGGGTAGTGGTTTGGGTTTCTTCCTCCATTTCAGTCATCCACTCATCAACATTAAAATATTGAGATCTTAAATTTACATCACCAGTTAAGGTTTTGTTAGGTGAAAAATAAGCTAAAATATTATCCAATTGTCCAGAAATTTGAAGATCACTTTTTCCTAATTTTCCTGTAAAATTCTTCACTTCAATCTTCTTAGGAGTAAGGTTAGCTTGAGCATCAGAAATGAATACTTTCGGAATTCCTTCAGCATCATAAACGAGGTTTTTGATCGAAGAACTTCCACTCACATTAGCATCTTCATATTCGCCTTTCTCTAAAGTGGAATAGCGAGTTTGAGCAGTAAAATCAGCATCAATTATTCCTGATAATTCAGTAACTCCTTCCAATGGAAATGCTTTATAAATAGCTGCCAAATCAATAGTCCCTTTTACCTTGGTATCGATGTTTGGATCTGAGATTGGAGTGGTCAATTTGAACCTTCCTTCAAAGGGTTTCCCATCCATTGCAAATTTGAAATTAGGAATGTCAATTTTCATTTTATCCAAATTGGCACTTGGACTTTCTATATTTAATTTTGCAGTAATATTACTAAATCCAGCAGGTAAATCTGGGTATTGAAAACTTCCTTGGTCTACATCCAATGTAACTTTAAATGCAGGAAGACTTTCTTTTTGACCATTATATATTCCTTTCACAGAACCATTAAAAGTCATTTTTCCATCAGCCTTGACATCTGAAAAATCGCTGGTATAAGCACTAGGAATTAGTGATAATAAATTCTTAAAATCATTTTTGGGTGCATTAAAAGTAAAGTCAATATTGATGTCGTCATTTTCTTGTAATTGGACGAAACCATCCGCTAAGAGTTTCATCGCATTGATTTGCAGGTCATTATCTTTTAACGTGTATGTATTGTTAGGGAGATCGATATTGAAATTAGCATCTAGTTTAGTATTTGCCTTTTTGAGGTAGCGAATGCCACCGCTAGTTGCAGTTAATTGTTCAATATTAGTTTTGGTAGCTAGGTCAAATACATCTTGAGTAAAATCTCCACGACCTTGATGGTTGAGATTTTTTAATTCCAAAAACATGTTTCCAGCTTGATCATCATAAGTAAAATGTCCCTCGTTGATGGTGTATTTTTTAAGTTGTATTAAAAAATCGTAGGTTACAGCTTCATCCGTTGGTTCGCTAGGTTTTACAATATCATAATTAGCTTGCCCATTTTTAAGGATCAAAATATTAATGTCTGGTTGGTCAAAAGTGATGGATTGAATTTCGATTGGTCGATCTGATTTAATTACCGACATTAAATCTAAAGTGAAATCAATATTTTCAGCTTTGACTAAATTTATTCCGGCAAAATTATCTACACCGATAATACTTAGTTTATCCATTTGAAAACTAAAATTGGGAAAGCTTCGCAAAAGAGATAGATTGACATCTGCAAAATCCACTTTAGCATTTAAGGTTTTATTGGCTTCTTCCTTTATTTTTACTAAAATTTCATCTTTGAAAAAATAGGGAACAGCAATTGCTACTCCGATAATTAAAACTACAAAAACAAGGATTGCAGTAAATATGCGTTTGATAACTTTTGATAATTTCATTGTGATTCAATTTTTATTTTTTTGGCACTACTCTCTAACTTCGCTAATACGTTTTTTGCTAAATATTGTTTTAAAAAGCCTCTTTGATACATAGTAAAAGTAACTAATATGTCAAATATCATAAGAATTAAGAAAATCAATTAATTCTTTTTTGCAAAGATGACTATATTGCGCTAATTGGTTAATAAAGTAGTAGTTTTAATGTTATTTTAACAAAACATACTGGTGAAAAAATCTTATAATTTTTCCTATTTTAATTGGTGTAAGTTGCATTATTTTCTTGGAAAACTACCTTCAATAAACGTTTTTTTCCTAAAATCATTATTGACCGATCCTTTCAAAATAATTATAATGTAAACCTTTGATTAACTTTTTTTTAATATAAAATTGAATGTCTCTGAAAGATTTAAATTATACTCTAATAGAAACCAAAGAAGGTGTAGAAGACTTTCTAAATGAGAACAAAAATATTGATTGGATGGGATTTGACACCGAATTTATTGGTGAAAAACGATTCCATACATTGCTTTGCCTCGTACAGTTAGCTACAGAAAATGGCTATTATTTATTAGATACGCTCAAGTTGAAGTCCATACCTGGAATTTTAGATTTATTTACTGATCCTAAGATTTTAAAATTGACTCATGCTGGTGAAAATGATTATCGAATTTTTTATCATCAATTTGGAATTATTCCTGTCAATGTTTTTGATACTCAATTAGCAGCAGGATTTGTAGGTTATAAATATCCAACATCATTTCAAAAGTTAGTGGAAAAGGAACTCAGTGTTTTTGTTCCTAAAGGATATACTGTTTCAGATTGGGAGGAGCGGCCATTTTCGGATAAACAGATAAGTTATGCATTAAATGATGTAATTTATTTGAAAGGCTTATGGGAGTCCTTGACCGCCAAACTAGAAAGTCTAAATCGAGTTTCATGGGCTCAAGAAGAGTGTGATAAAATTGCTGACGAAGCATATTATTACACCAATCCTCATCGAGATGCTTTTCGGAATAATGCTATTTCAAATCTAAGGACAAGAGAGCAAATGTTTATGATACGTTTGTACGAATGGAGAAAAAATGAAGCCGAGCGGAAAAATTATTCCAAAGAAATGATTTTGCCAAGTAAGCTAATTACGCCAATTGTCAAGAATATGAATTCTGGAAAGAACGCTTTGCTCAAAGATCGAAGACTGCCAACTAATACGATTTCTAGACATTGGGATACTTTTAATGATTTATTCAATCGGAAAATATCAGAGGAAGATCGATTAATCTTAGATTCAATTCCTGATCAAAAAGAGTCGCCAGATCCAATGGAAAATACCATGTTGGAAATGTTGTACACAATTGTAGAATATATCTGTCAGAATAATCAAGTTGATCCAACTTTAGTGTTAAGCAGAACTAATTTCAAATTGATGAAAGCTGAGCCAAAGTTTTTTGATGAATCCATTGCTCAAGGTTGGCGCGCAAATTTGTTAGGAAAAGATTTGTTAGGATGGCTGCGAAAACGTAAGCAACTGATTATTGAGATGGTAGATGGAAAATGTGTGATTCGGATGGAAGATTAGATCGATTTTGATAATGTAGCAGATAAAAAATAGTCTTTTGGGAAATTTGATTCTCAAAAGACTATTTTTTTAGAATCAGTTTTAGATTACGTTTTCTTTCTTTTTTAAGAAAATAACTAACTTCCCAAAATATCTTAAATATCAAAAAACCATAACATGAATAAAGTAAATGTCGACCTTGGAAAAGGAACCTATCAACTTCGTAAAAGTCCCAAATTAATTGGTGTTCAACTTCACGACCAATCCTTAAATGCTGAAATTCCAAAACTCTTGTCCAACATGAAGCTAACTAATCATTGGCTAGGAGGATTTAAAATATTTAATATTGGAGGTGGAATGAATAAGCTGAATGAATTTTTGGATAAGGTTCGAAGCCATGCAGCTGTGGCAATCGGAACTCATGTTTATTTTAGAGAAGGTGGAAATATTCCGATGGTTCCAACAGGTAAGATTTTGGTTACGTTTGTGCCAAATACTACCGTTAAAAAACGAAATCAGATCTTAAAGAATTTGAGCCTAAAGTTGGTAAAAAAGAAAGATAAAAACTTGTGGATAGTTTCTATTTCTAAAAATTCTCCCAACCCCATGAAGGCTGCTGACTTGCTTAAAAAAACAGATGAGATCTCGCATGCAGTCCCGTTTTTTGATTCACCAATGACCTTTCATGAAGAAGTAGATGCTCCCCAAGATGATCTTTTTTTAGATCAATGGTATCTAAAAAATGTAGGAGGAAATACCAAGGATCCTAAAGGGAAATTTGTCCGGGGTTCAGATATGAATGTGCCTGCAGCTTGGAAACTTTTAGGTAATCGGGGATCCACAAAAATTAAATTAGCGGTGGTTGATTTAGGTTTTGATATGAAACATCCTGATTTCCAAGGGAAAATTATCGCCCCTTTTAGTTTGTATAATTCCGAACGAATTCCCGTGCAAGGAATGGATACCCATGGAACAGCTTGTGCCGGACTTGCCATCGCCAAATCAAATGGATCAGGTATAGTTGGAGTAGCTCCCAATGCTCAATTTTTACCTGTCGAAGGAACCACCCATAGTACGGACTCTTTAGAATTTGTATTGAAGCATTGCATGGATAATGGTGCAGATATTATTAGTTGTAGTTGGGGCTCAATTGAGCCAGAGCATGAGTTGACGGCTGAACATATTTCTGTCATTGCCAACGCAGCAAAAAAAGGTCGAAATGGAAAAGGTTGTGTGATTCTGTTTTCCGTTGGAAATGAAAATGCAGAACATATCAATCATTATTCTAATCATCCTGATGTAATTGCAGTAGCTGCAAGTACAAGTGCTGATGAGCACTTAACGGTTTCCAATCGAGGTAGGGGTATTTCAGTTTGTGCCCCTGGAGGAAATTTTGCTTTAGTGACCACCAGGGCAAGTTGGGATGAGGGGCAAAATGTGTCTCATGGTTTTTCAGAAAATTTTAAATACTGGCAGGATGGAAAAGAAAGAGGTAATTCAGGGTTATACAAACACTTTGAAGGAACCTCTGCTTCATGTCCATTAGTAGCTGGAGTTTGTGCGTTAGTTTTATCTGCCAATCCAAAATTAAAAGCAAATGAAGTCAAAGAAATAATCGAAACAACTGCTGACAAGATTGGAGGAAAAAATGAATACACAGATGGCTATTCTCTTCGATTCGGCTACGGTAGAGTGAATGCTGAGAAAGCAGTTGCAGAAGCACTTAGAAGAAAAAACCCTTCAGGTGCTACTCCGCCTCCTAGTCCTCCAAAAGAAAATGTGATGACTGGATTATTTCATTTTTCAGTTGAGTCAAGAGATAAGAAAGGTTATGGTATTGATATAGGAGATTATAAAAGTTATAAAGATGTGGTTGAATTAACTGAAAAAATCGAAAGAGAATTTGGCAATTCAGTTAATGTAAATATTTCTGAAGAAAACGGGAACGTGACGTTTAAAGTCATGATCGGATATTTTTCCAGAAAAAGAAAAGTGGAATCGGTTTTGAAAAAATTAAAAAAGGCTGGATACAGCGGCTCGATAACTGCTTATTCGGAATTGAAATAGTAGATACTGATAAGTTGATTGGTTAAATATGGGGCAACTATTTAACCAATCAACTTTAATTCATTTTGAATATTTTCCATCGCCTGGTCTTCAAAGTTTTCCTTGAAAAATGGAGTAAGAAAAATATGATCTCCTGCCATAAATTTTTCTAAAACCGACTTCCTTCCGGCTTGATATAACTCATCTGGAAAAATACTAAACTCTTTTCGAATGGCAGTTTTATACTGATCATAAATCATAGGTTCAGTTGCAAGAATAGACATATCTAAATCTAAAAAAAGTTCATTGTCTTGCTCCTTTAAAATAGGAGCGTGCTGGATCGTACTCAGAATCATTTGTTTTAAATTTTCCAAAAATGAATCTGCTAAAAACGGAGACAATAGTTCGATAGCTCGTTCTGCACTTTTTTCCTCATTATCATTTCTACTAGGATCATAAATCAAATCATGAAACCAAATTGATAATTCGAATAGGATTGGATTTTCAATAAAATCATAATATTCCTCCGCCATCATCAACAAACTATAAACGTGAGATAAATTATGATAAGAGCGATGAGGCTCTGTATATTTCTGAATAATTTCTTCTAATATTTTGTGAGAATCCACTTTGGGAATACTAAGTTGGTAGGAAAGCATATCCCAAACTTCTTCGATGAATCCCAATTTAGATTCATCCAAATTTTCTTCAATTATTTTGATAGGTAGCATTGGTTTGTTTAAAGTTTTGCGGGCTAAAGATACTCTTTTTTGCTAAAGGCTAAATTTATTTCTTCAAGAAAAATGGTATTTTTGATTTTCACTTTTGATAAAAAAAATACAATGACTCTACCCAATAACTATTCCTATTTTGAGGCGAAAAATGCCCATGGTGAGATAGCTAACAAAATAATATTTTCAGTTTTAAATGAATATGGAATTGGAGGATTTACCCATCATTCAGATAATTCGTTAGATGAAATTGAAAAGTCATTTGCTGGAGGTTTTTTTGGATTAATAAAAAATGAGTCTGAGGAAATCGTCGGAACCTTTGGATTATATCAATTGAGTGAAACTAACTGTGAAATCAGAAAAATGTACCTTTTACCTAAAGCTAGAGGAAAAGGTCTTGGGAAATGGATGGTGAAATTTTTAATTGAAAAAGCAAAGGAGTTGGGTTATCAAAAAATTGAATTAGACACAGCAAGTGTACTTTTAGAGGCAATTCAGTTGTATAAAAAAATGGGTTTTATTGAGATCCAAGCGAGCAATGATTCTCCTCGTTGCGATCGAGCCTTTGAAATGATTATTCGATAATTAAAGTCTTTTGATCATAAGAGAGGCCTGTGAAAATTCCAATTCCTCCCTCAATATTTGATTTTATTACCCCCGGTTGGCCAAAAGGATTTCCATTTGAGTTGATAGCATCTTGGACACTCTCTTGAAAGTCATAATAAGCTTTATCGATGTGAAAAAGGGTAGAGATTACCGTATCGCCTCTCATAAAATCAAATCCAGTTCCGTAAACAATTTCATTATCTGTGGTAGAAAAATTATCAGTAGTAGTAAAATCTTGTTGATCTTCGCCTTCACCAAAAATTCCTCCAGATTGAAACATCCGTCGATAAAAATTTTCTTCATTGGGAGGATCTTTAAACCTTGTAAACACCAAAGCCATGGTGGTATCTTCCGGCATCCAGACAGGCTCCAAAGTATCAATCAAAATTGGTTCTAAAATTTGGGTAGTCGCCGTTGCAATTCTGCCATTTCCATCTGACACTAGGATAGTGAAATCTTCATTATAATTTGCTGGACAAATTGCGTTATTCCCATAGTTATATAATTTTGTTCCAGTTGGATCAGTATAAATTCCCTCACTTAAATTATAAGTTACTCCTTGGTGGGTAATAACAACTGTTGCTCCTGAAATGGTGGGTAGGCCAGGTTCTGCAAAAAAACCTACGCTTTCCGAAATAACTGCGACAAATGGCTTTCCCACTTCCAAATAACACTCCACAACTAATTTATTTTCATAAGTTGGTAATTCTAAATCAATATCATTTTCTAAGTCACAATTAGTAAAGCCTAGAATCATTAGGATAGAGCAAATGGAAAGGGAAAAGGTATTTTTTTTCACGAGGTAAATTTTAATTCTTTTTGAGAATAATTGCATAACTGAATTATCAACTAAAAATTTGAATGATTTGTTTTTTTAATTGAAAACTAAGAAGAGTTTTTGAGGAAAATTATCGGTGATTTAACTCAAATTATATCT
>CAYGRM010000198.1:0-2012 GCA_964352225.1 uncultured Saprospiraceae bacterium
TAGCAAGAACCACAAATCATTGATTTTCAATTAGTTAAAAATTTAAACATGCTCTAAAGAGAGATTTTAAAAAAAAGGTGTAAATGAATTTTAGCTTACCCAAAATTTTAACTCTAGGGTTATTGTATTTTTCTATAAATCTTGTTTCTCTGGGACAAGTAACTTTGGATTCAGAATTGGAAAACCTACGGGGACAATATGATAAAACACTCCAAGAATTTGAATACGAACCCAAAAGGAGTATTCCTGTTTATCAAAAACTAGCTCCACAATTTGAAAAAAAACAAGACTGGATTTATTATTATAAATGTTTGATAGAGACAGCTTGGTCTTATGATTTTGCTGGAAATAATTCCAAAGCACTTCTAGCAATTGAAGCAGCCATCCAAGATTTTCATTCGCGTCAACTTTCAACTTATTACCGAGGGAAACTAGCTGATGCTATTTTTATCAAAGGAACTATTTTGGAAAACGGAGATCAATTTGATGAGTCCATTTTATGCTATAAAAAGGCGCATGATGCCTATGTTTTATTAGAGGAAGGAGATGCTGGATTTGACATTAAAGAGAAGAGAATTTCCTTTTGCTTTAATAATATTTCAAAGGAATATATGAATAAGCGAGACTATGTAAATGCGTTGGAATACATTGATAAAGCAATTTTACTCAAAACAAAAGCACTTGGAGCGACTAATAAAAGTACACTTCGTTCGATTCGATCAAGAGGTGAAATCTATATTGAGTTAGGTTACGTTAATGAAGCATTGAATATTCTCAATCAAGTAGCAGTTGAATTTGAAAAAGAAAATCATAGGGAGGAATTGGCCAAGACACAGAGAAGTATTTCTAGAATTTACCAAAGGAAAAAAGACTTCACGACAGCAGAGGAATACATTCGGAAATCAATTTCAATCTATGATGCCTTAGGCCCACAAAATTTGAATAACAAAGTTTATTCATTGCATCAAATGGGAAATGTGCTCAAGGATGGAGGACAATATGCCACCTCTATCAAGTGGTTTCAAGAAGCTATTGATTTAAAAAATAAAATTTCTGGAAGCCCAAATTATGATGCTTGTTTTTCAACTTTAAATATTGGAAAGGCCTACGCGGAACTTGGGGAATATCAAAAAAGCCTACAAGTTTATAATCAGGCCTCGAATATGTTTGGGCAAGTTTTGGGTGAAAAGCATCCGAAGTATATTGAGTTATGGTTGAGCATGGGGAATTGTTATTTTGATCAAGGTCAGAGAGAAAAAGCGCATCAATTTTTTGAAATGGCTTATGATTTAGCCAAGGAAGAAACGCAAGAGAAAAGTTTTGATCGAGTATTATCATGCCTCAATTTGGCAAGAACCACGCAAGACTTTGATGAAGCTTTGATGATTTGTCAAGAAGGTCTTTGGGAAGGGAGTATTCATTTTGAACCCAAAGGAGTAGAAGATAACCCTTTGCCAGAAGGTGCTTTTTCTGAATTTCATACACTTAGAATATTGGAAGAAAAAGCCAATATTTTTCAAAAAAAATATCAGCAGTCATTGGATGAAAAAGACCTTGCTTTAGCCTTGAAAACTTATCAAGTTGCAAGTGACTTGGTGGATTACTCTCGGCAAAGTTTTTTTACGGAAAGTGCTAAACAATTCCTAGCGAAGCGTGCTCGAAATATTTATGAAAACGGGGTTCAAGTTGCTTTTGAGTTGTTTGAAAAAAAACCTAACAATACATTTACGGAGACTGCTTTTCGAATGATGGAAAAAAGTCGGAGTCTAATTTTGTTAGAAGCATTGCAAACAGAAGCAGCTTCAGAAATTGCAAAAATTCCAGATAGTTTAGCATTGCAAAGACTACAATTTCGCAAAACTTTATTGGAGTTGGAAACGCAATTTCAACTCATCAAAAATGATGATAAAAAAGCAGAGCGTATCAACAATGAAATTTTTGAAATCAAAAAAAAGCAACGGTTATTTGAAGAGGAATTGGTGAAAAGTTATCCGATAATTTCTAATCTTAAA
>CAYGRM010000198.1:2022-4641 GCA_964352225.1 uncultured Saprospiraceae bacterium
TCTTAAAACTGAATTAGATGTTCTAACTATTTCAGATATTCAAGAAAAATTATCAGCAGAAGAGACTTTGTTAGAATATCTGTTAACGGATGAAGGGTTATTTGTTTTAAAAATTTCAAAAGATAAAGTTGATTTTTTTAAGCAACCTAGTAGTAGTAGTTTAGAGGCTGAAACTATTGATTTCATTGGGTTACTCAACGATAATCAACTTGCCAGCAAGCAGGGAGCAAGCCAAGAACTTTTTCAGAAATTTACTACACAAAGTGCTGCCCTTTATCAAAATATAATGGCTTTTGCTTTGGATGGAAGTGAACAGAAATTAATTATTATTCCCGATTTATACATGAATTATTTGCCTTTTGAATTATTATTGACGGAAAATAATTTTGATCAAAGTGAAGTCAATTATGCTGACTTACCTTATTTATTTATAAAGAATCCGATTCGTTATTCTTTCTCTGCCAATCTACAATTTCAAGATTTTATTTCCCGAAATCACAATCAAGAAGTATTAGCCTTTGCTCCAAAATATGAAGGTAAAACCAATCCGATTTTGTCAAGTCGAGGAGGTTTTTTGTCGCTTGCACAAACCTCAAAAGAAGTAGAATCCATCACAAAAATGGTTAATGGGATTTCGAAAATTGGCATTGCAGCCAATGAAAAAAGTTTTAAATCTTTGGCTTCAAATTATGGAATTTTACACCTTGCTATGCATGCCTACACTAACGAAGAAAATCCCATGCTCTCTGGTTTGATTTTTTCAGAAAATGAAGATGAGGAAGATGATGTCTTGCATGCTTATGAATTATATGGAATGAAATTAAATGCTCAGTTGGCAGTTCTAAGTGCCTGTAATACTGGTAGTGGAAAATTTGAAAAAGGGGAGGGTGTGATGAGTTTAGCAAGAGGTTTTCGTCAGGCAGGTGTGCCGAATATTGTGATGAGTTTGTGGCAAGCCGATGATGAATCAACTCGGACGATTATGGAAAATTTTTATGCTTATTTGAAAACAGGAATGGCTAAGGATGATGCTTTACGAAATGCTAAACTGGATTTTCTAAAAAGTAATTATAAAACTTTTCCACACTATTGGAGTGCGTTTGTTTTGATGGGAAATGATGCTCCAATTGAATTTATTCAACCTGTGAATTATCTACTTTGGGGATTTGTAGGAGTATTGTTATTTGGGTTGGGTTTTTATTTTTATAGAAAATCCCGAACCTGAAAAGGTTCGGGATTTTTTAATGTCAAAGTAAAGTATTTTGAATTTAACTTATTAAAAGTCTAATTATTTGAAGCCTCCATTTGTCTTGATAGTAAATCAATTTTGGCTTCCAGGTTTTCTAATCGGTTCATTCGACCTTCTAATTCCTTTATTTGATTAGCCTGCGTTTTTAGGATTTCGACCCATTCATTAGTTGCTAACCCAATAGAAGAATTGACCATATTCATTCGTTCATCAGTTCCTTCTTCCCATACTCGACCTACCACATATTTCATATTGTCGATAGACATATCTTCAGGAGCAACTGCTAATCCAAAACCATCGTTTTTTCCAGAAGGAATAATGAAATCACCTACTTGAGCTTTTCCCCAAATTAAAACTGGAACTTGTCCCATGAATCCTACTTTTTCATGAAGATGCTTTTCATGATCTGCTGGCATATTCCCTAGGACTACCGGTGCTAATGAAACTGGTAATACTTGATCTGCGCCTTCTGTTACTTTAGTGATTTTTCCTCCATGGATACCTACAATTTGACCAGCTGTAAATGTTTCTGTCGAATCAGATTTTTCTAACCATTCTGCATAATCAGCACCAGTAGCACCATAGATAACACCATTGTCTGTACACTTTTGCGTTTCTTGAATAATTCTTCCCGCTAGAATTAAGTCAAAAGGATTTGTTGTAATTAATCCTTCTAAACCATTTTCTAATGCCCAGCAAATTAATTCATTCATTTTAGGGTGCGAAGGTGCCGTTGATGATACGCTTTGTGGAGGCGTCAAAAGTGCTTGGGCAAAACTTGGACTATTGACATTAAATCCTCCTCCTGTAAATGATGTAGTAAGTGTTGCAGGATTGAATATTGCAGGTATTAGAGGTAGAGCAGGAAACCAACTACCACCAAAAAAATCCTTAGAAAATGTTGCGGGGGTAAATGTATTAAATGGATTTAAATTAACTGAACCTAGATTGAAAAAATCACTAAACTTTATATCTGGAAATTGGGTAAATGCACCGTTTTGTTGTAGATCAAAACCTTCTATTCTACCTGCAACTGTTCCATTTTGATTATAAAATGTAACATAATTATTAGTAATATTATTGACTTGTTGAGCAGATCCATTGTTTATTTGAATTGCTAAACCACAGGCATTTGTTTGGCCAGAAGTATTGTAGATGTATGCTGCATGGGAGTTGTTAGGACCAACTGTACCAGATCCCCTAATAGATAGACTACCACCGATATTTGCATTTTTTTCAACACCAAGTCCTCCTTGTAATACTAATGCTCCATTGTCTTTTGAAGTAGATTGGGTAATATTATTCAATGTGGTAATTCCATTGACATTTAGATTTCCTGTCAAATTAGAAACTTTCGCATTGGTTACATT
>CAYGRM010000198.1:4741-12200 GCA_964352225.1 uncultured Saprospiraceae bacterium
TCAAATTAGAAACTTTCGCATTGGTTACATTAAAAGTATTATTCAAATTGGTCACTCCATTCACATCTAAAGTATTATTAAGTGTAGTTGCTTCTTCCACTCCAAGGGTACTTTCTAAGATTGCAGCACCTTTGATAGTGGTCGTGCTCCCAACAGAATTTAGCACTACTTCATTTTGTACATCAATAGAATTAAACAAAGTTGCACCTTCAAATGAGGCAGCACCTTTTACGGTAGTCGTTCCACCCAAGTCATTTAAAACTACACTTTGATTGACATTTAAGTTATCATCAATTGTAGTAGCACCATTGATTTGAGTTACTCCACTAGCATTGTTAAGTGATACGTTATCATCAACATCCAAATTATTTTTAATGTTAGTTGGCCCATTTATATTGGTTGCTCCATTTCCATAAATATTAAGATCAACATTTCCCCCAACGGTAAGATCGGTATGAATAATGGTTGATTCTTTTACAATAGCATCTCCTTCAACATTTAGATTTGAAATTATATTGACTTCGTTATTAAAAGTAGAAACTCCATTTACCGTAGTTTCACCATTTAAGGTGGTTGTACCTTCTATATTAGTTATTCCCGAGATAGAATTTAAGGTAACATCTCCTTCAGAGATTAAAGTACCTGTAGTACTTTGTCCATCAACATCTAAATCATTATAAATCTCAACATTACCATTTTCCAATATTCGTAATCGATCGATGTTATTGGTAATTAAAACGATATCAACATTTTCAATTGAACCTAGTGATCGTTGTTGGTCAGGTTTAAAAAAGTTTCCCCCAATTTCCCAAACAAACCCTTCACCAAATTTGCCCAAAGTTGTTCCATCTTTACTAACTATTTCTGAAGCAGTCAGCGCATGTAAGGCATAAGGGACTGCTAATAATTTACTTTCGCTGATCGCCGAAAAATCATTTCCACCCTTGGAGTCAATATCTACAGCCATCCAGATTTCTTTAGTACTCCATGGAATTTCATCAAACGTTCCTGTTGCTGTATTTCCTTGACCGATAGTTAATGAAAAGAGACCAAGACTGTTGGTCATTGTTTCATGGATTTCGACATAGGAAATGTTTTTTTCAATTGAGTACTTTTTACTAAAATTGAATAGAGTGATTTTTAAATTAATTGCTTGTTCTGCTAAAATTTTACCAGAATTATCCCTTGCTACCGCTTGGTATTTCATTCCTGAAGGAAAATTTTGGGCGCTTGCAGAGGCAATAAAAAGAAGAAATATACTGAGTATAAAAATTTGCTTGTTCATTTTAAAAGTTTTTTTTGAGGTTATAAATTAATTTTTGATAATTTAAATGTTCGGAGGATTCTCCCTTTCGAATTTGTAAATCGAATTAAGTAGATTCCAGGAGGAAAATCACTCAAATCCATTTCAAAAGAATCTGTAGATGTTTTTTTTATCCTTTTTTGTTGTATCCCTGCCAGATTAAATATGCTGATAAACATTTCGGATTCTTCTTCGAATTGCATTTGGATATTTACAATTGATTCTGTAGGATTAGGGGCAACTGAAATCTGATGACTTGGGGTTGGATCCATATTGAAGCTGTGAGGTTCATAAAATTCAGCTACAATTATTCTTGGCTGATGGTATCCTTCAGTTATCATCGTTGATTCGGTGTACAATGTAGTAACGGCCATTTCTCCAATAGTCCATTCTAGAGAAACTTGATTATTAAAATTGATGTCGCCACCAGCCGCCAAAACGGAGGGTTCAAGATTCTGGGCATTTGTCCAATAGGCAAATGATAGGAAAATAAAAAAGAGACAATTTTTTCTCATGATTAATATTTTAGAGTTAGAAAAAATTAATAAAGACATAATATTGACAGGTCAAAGGATGTCCTTTGGGATATCAGATATTTAAATCAGTTTTTGAGAAAATAATAAAACAGAGGTTGTTTAATCAGTTAGTCGAAGTGAAATGGAAAAGGTCGCCACATGGAGATTTTTTTTATAAAAAAATAAACTTAATACTGGACTGATACTGGTTTAGCCATCAGCATTGCTGAATGAAGCATTTTATTTATGAAAAGAAGAGTTAAAAAAAGGTGAGTTATTTAATTTTTTAGACTCAAAGTGATCCATCCTAATGAACTAGTCTTGGTGAAAAAAAAGAAGGGATTAAAAATCCCTGTTCTCTCTTTGAAAATGAGAGGAATGATTTTTAATCCCGTTCAATTTAACTAAGCAAATTTATATAGAACCATTTTTTAAAGATCTTCTAAAATTATTTTAGCTTCTTTATTTTTAAAATGTCGTGGTTGATTAGCTATTTTTTGCATTGTATTTTTAGCTTCTTCTTTATTATTCATTTTTAAAAATGATAATGCTTTATACCATTCTGCTTTTTGAAAATAGGAACTTTGCGAACTGATAGAATCAAAAACATCAATTGCCTTTTGATTTTCATTTTGCATTAAATAACTCAATCCTAAGTATAAATTTCCTCGGTCGGAATACTGAAAATTAACGTCATTAACTAAAGGTGAAAGCAACTCAATGGTTTTTTCAAAGTCTTGATTTGAATAAGCCATCATTGATTCATTCCAAATTTCGGATGAAGAGTTGCTACCTCGTTCACCCTCAGAGGCAGGTAATTCAAAATAATTGGCAAATAACTCAGCTTCAGACTTCGGCTGCCCAATGTTTTGAATCAGAAAAATAGCTGCTGCTAAAAGAACAAATGCTGCTGCAATTTGCATGACTATTTTTAGCGGAAAAACTTTAACCGATTTCTTTTCATAATTTTCTAAAGCGGTTAATGCTTTCTTTTTGAGTTGTTCTTTTGCAGCTGACCGGATGATTTGCAAGTCTCTTTTTTGTAGCTCAAATTCATGTTTAAGCTCAGCGTTAGATTCAAGACGTTGTTTGAAATCTGGTTCAGATATTTCACCTGCTCGGTATCGGTCAATATATTCATGATATTCTTTAGGTGACTTCATATTTTATGATTTTCATCTTTAAAAAAAGTTTTATGATATCAATTTTCGTAATTTTTGCAAACATTTATACTTTCGATCTTTAGCTTGAGTGCTTCCTTCCAATCCAGCTCGCTCTGCAATCTCCTTCATATTATATCCCCAAAATCCCCAATCTAATAAAATCTGTTTGCATGGTTCGCCGATCTGATTTAGGTATTTATAAAGTTGATTAATCTCTTCATTGATCTCTATTTCTTTTTCAGCTAGAGGCGAAGTATCAGAGGTTTCTGGTAATTCTTCTCGGTAATCTATTTTGTTAGTCGTATTTTTTCTAAAAAGGTCGACACATTTAAAATAAAATATTTTGTAAAAATAAGTGGAGAGTTTACTTTCCCCTTTAAATTGGGTGGAAGTGGTCTGATCAATCAAGGCCATGATTGCATCGGTAAAAACATCTAAAGCTTCGTCTCTTGAAAGTCCTGTCTTTTTTGCAACCTTTGGTAGGTAGTGGATGAAGTCACTCATCACGTGATTGACCGCCTTTTCTTTTGAGGCACCTCCTGCCGAAAATGCTTCAATTATTTTATCATCAGACCATGGTATGATTTTTTGCATTAAGTAGTATTGACTAATTTCTTTAGATTTTAAAAAAATAAATATAGGAATAAAAAAAGGTGTTTTCGTGATCACGAAAACACCTTTTGAATTTTATTTTTTATAAAAAAAATTACGAAACGCTTACCGCTTCATACAATGGAAAGTTTTCCATAAATGTATTTACCTCACCTCGTATTTCAGTAATTAAATCTTCATTTTCAACATCAGAAAGAATCTGATCAATCCACTCCACCACTTTTACACAATCTGCTTCATTGAACCCACGCGTAGTAATTGCAGCCGTTCCAATTCTAATTCCAGAAGTTACAAATGGACTTTGCGTATCAAATGGAACCATATTTTTATTGACAGTAATGTCAGCCAAAACCAATGCATTTTCAGCTTGCTTCCCAGTTACATTTTTACTTCTCAAATCTAATAACATCAAGTGGTTATCAGTTCCACCAGAGATTAATTTATATCCTTTTTCCACAAATGCATTGGCCATGGCTTGTGCATTTTTGATGACTTGCTGACCGTAGGCTTTCCATTCTGGTTGCAAAGCTTCATGAAAGGCAACCGCTTTTGCAGCAATCACATGCTCCAATGGACCACCTTGCATACCAGGGAAAACGCCGCTATTTAAAATAGCTGACATTTTGATTGGCGTACCTTTTTTAGTGGTTTTCCCCCATGGATTATCGAAATCTTTTCCCATCATGATAATTCCACCTCGTGGACCTCGTAAAGTTTTATGAGTTGTCGAAGTCACAATATGGCAATGAGGTATCGGGTCATTCAACAAACCCGCTGCAATCAATCCCGCAGGATGAGCGATATCTGCCAAAAGCAAAGCACCTACTTTATCTGCAATCTCTCGGAAGCGAGCATAATCCCAATCTCGGGAATAAGCTGAAGCTCCGCAAATGATTAATTTAGGTTTTACTTCCAAAGCTTTGGCTTCCACTTTATCCATATCAATTAATCCAGTATCTGCTTCTACGCCATAAAAATTAGGCTTAAAATGTTTTCCTGAAAAATTTACTGGCGAACCATGCGATAAGTGTCCTCCATGAGAAAGGTCAAAACCTAAAATTACATCACCTGGTTGCAAAATAGCTAAGAAAACTGCAGCATTAGCCTGAGCACCAGAGTGAGGTTGGACATTTGCGTATTCAGCTCCGAATAATTCTTTCAAGTAATCGATAGCTAATTGTTCTACTTCATCTACAACTTCGCAGCCACCATAATATCGTTTACCAGGGTAACCTTCCGCATATTTATTAGTCAAGCAACTTCCCATCGCATCGATGACATCTTGGCTTGTAAAATTTTCAGAAGCGATTAATTCTACACCACTTCTTTGGCGATGTAATTCTTTATTGATGAGATTTTCAATGACAGTATTTTTCATAATAAATATGTGAATTTTAGAATGACAATTTAAAAAGAAGGCGCAAAGGTAAGTAGTTAAATGCTCTATTAAAAATCTTTAAAAAAACTTTTTTACGATGTAAAAGCCTAAAATGTGAAAGGTTGGTAAGGTTTTGGATTATATATTAAATAAAAACAGAATATTTTAGAAACTTAATATGAGGAAGGTGAGTCCTTTTAAGTTTTTATAAATCATCCCCCCGTTGTTGAGTAGGCAGTTTTTAGTATACAGTTAGCAATCTGCGTACTGTTTAATGAAAACTTTTTACCGAGAAAATTCTTTTATTATTTTTACGAAGTCCATAAAACAATAGATTTATGTTATCCGATTATTGGAAGCACATTTTTATAACACTATCACTTTTTATTTTTTCTCAAAATATTCTTTCAGCTTTAACTGATCGATATCGGATCATGTGGTTAGATGATCCTGCCACGACGATGACGATTGGTTGGGAACAAATTTCTGGAAGTGATCCCATCCTATATTTTGACCAATATAATGGAGGGCAAGACTTGACCAATTATGGACGATTTCAAAAAGTAGATCGTAAAATTTGGTCAAAAGGAATGAACAATCACTTTGTTCGACTCACCAATTTACAACCTAATACAATTTACCATTTTATTATAAAGGATAGCGAAGGCATTAGTCGAAAAATGTCATTTAAAACTGCACCTGATAACCCCTACGAGCGGCTTTCTATTATAGCTGGTGGTGATTCACGAAATCACCGAAAGGCAAGATGCAAAGCTAATTTGTTGGTTGCAAAGCTACGACCTCATGCGGTAATGTTTGGAGGAGATATGACTGGTGGTGATATCGAAAGACAATGGAAGGCATGGTTTGATGATTGGCAAAAAACGATGACTGAAGATGGACATTTAACGCCAATTATTCCAGCTCGTGGAAATCATGAATCTTCTAATCAGAGTTTGGTAGATATGTTTGATGTCAGAAATGAAAAAAATATCTATGCGTTGACTTTGGGAGGAAGTTTGTTAAGAATCTACACCTTAAATTCAATGATTGCAGCAGGAGGAGATCAAAGAAATTGGCTTGAAAATGACCTTAGTCAGAATACTCATATGAAATGGAAAATGGCTCAATATCATCATGCTATTCGGCCACATATGGATAAAAAATCAGAAAGAAATGCCCAATTGAAGAATTGGGGAAATTTGTTTTATAAATATGGAGTAGATTTAGTTTGCGAGTCTGATGCTCACGTAGTGAAAACAACTTACCCCATTCGACCATCCAGAGAAATAGGAAGTGATGAAGGTTTTATCCGTGATGATGAGAGAGGAACTGTTTACGTTGGAGAAGGATGTTGGGGAGCACCATTGCGAAGAAATAATGATGATAAAAAATGGACACGAGCGAGTGGAAGTTTTAATCAATTCAAATGGATTTTTATTAATTTGGATGGAATTGAAGTGCGAACGATTAAGGTTGATAATGCAGAGGAAGTAGCTTCAGTTGATGCCAACGATATATTTACTGAACCAGCAGGTTTGGACGTGTGGGAACCCGAAACAGGTCGAGTCTTAATTATTGGAAATAAACCAATGCTAGCAAATAATGATGTTTCAACTCCATTGGTTGATAACTCAATTCCTAAAAGAAAAAAATTGGAACCAAAGCGTTTGGTTAATGTCCGACCATTAGAAGTTTCTCAATTTCAATCCAAAGTTCAATCAGATGAGGTAACGGTTCAATGGATTACAAAAAATGAAAATCTAACCCCAACTTTTGAAATTCAAAGGTCGACTGATGGGAAGCAATATTCCACCTTGGCTAGAATTCAAGGAACAGGGGATTCTAAAAGAGTGAATTCCTATAAAATTGTTGATAACTTAAAAGGAGTTGCTTCTGGAATTTATCCCAATTATAGATTAAAATATACTCAACCTAATGGTGAAGTTTTATTACTTCAAGCAGAACGTGAAATATTGGAAAATAAGGAATGGAATAATCATGATCGATTACAAACTGATCCACGAACAGGTCAAATTCAATTTAAATATAAATTAAATCAACCAGCAAATGTTAGTGTAAGATTAGTTAATATGGTTAATCGACAAGTGTTAAAGAATGATTTTACCAATACTAAACCTGGTAATTTTTTACAATCCCTTGATGTGAGTAATATCGAAAAAGGAGATTATTTATTGATTATTGAAGCCAATAAAAAAGTGATTCAAAAATATAAAGTGGAGAAGAAAATCTGATTTTAAAATAATATAAAAACAAAAAAGGAGATGATTCAACGAATCATCTCCTTTTTTCATAAAATTAAGCCTTAAAAAAGTTGAGGAGTGAATCCTTAGCAGGTACACTCCTCATAACCCCAAAAAACCAAATGAAAACTTCTTTAGTTTTCTTATATAATTAAGAACAACTGTTACATTTTGAGCGAGATAAAAATAACTAAATTTTAAGATAACTAAAAACTCTTATATGT
>CAYGRM010000199.1:0-12175 GCA_964352225.1 uncultured Saprospiraceae bacterium
GATAATCAGTATTTTATGATTAAAAAAACTGTGCTAAATTAAATAAATGTTCTTGGAAAAACCAAGTCAAAAATCGAATTTTAAACTATAATTTTAAATTTGATCTCATTTCGTGTAAATAATTGATATGAAAAAACTTAACATACTATTACTCTTCCTCTTTTTGCAAAATTTATTGTTAGCCCAAGTGCTTTATACACCCTTTAAAAATATAATAGAAGAATCCTATAATTTCAAATATGTGACCGCTGGAGATATTGATGGAGATGGTCTTGATGAAATTTTAGCAACAAGTCGAAGAAATGAAATATCTCGAATTCATTTTTTTGATATTTCTCCACTTGGAGAAATATCATTGCTACAAGAATTTGTAGTGGTTGATAATTCTTTTTTTCCTGAACTATTCGATGCTGATAATGATAATGATCTTGATATCATTTGGCCAAATATTTCACAAGTAAGTTATTTTGCAAATGATGGAACTGGTAATTTTTCAACAGACGAGAGTTTATTTTTTTCCTTTGTAGGTGAGATTTATTTTTATGATTTTGATAATGATGGTGACAAAGATATTTTCCATACAGAATATCCCAATTATAAGTTATTGGAAAATGATAATGGAGTATTTATCGATAATCAAATTATTGGAATAGAACCAACTTCAAGGTATTTGACTTTTGTTGATTTAGATAATGATGCTGATTTGGATATTGTAAGTCTTCATCATGACTTTGGTCAAAGTAATGAAGTTAATTTTACCTATAATGAAAATGGCACTTTTGGATCACCTACCTTAGTTTCCGTTTTACCTTCTGGATACAATCCTGCTAAAATCGAAGTTGGTGATTTGAACAATGATGGATTTGTAGATTTAGGATTTGTAGTTGTAAATAGTTCTAATTGCTTTATTTTATACAATGCAGGTGATAATTTAGATTTTACAGACATAGAAGAAATATTTTTTGCTGACCAAAAAGGTGGATATGATATGGAACTCATTGATATTGATGAAGATGGAGACTTAGATATTTTTCTTGGCTCGGCATATAGAGATACAGATTCTCCCATTAATTCTTGGCTAATAAATGAAGGTGATTCTTTGGCCTTGCAAGAACCTATTTTGACTAATGTTGGGGCTTTAGGTTGGACTTATTTTACCCAAGCTGAATATGATGGTGATTTGGGAAAAGAAATAGTAGCTGTTTCACTAGTTTACAATCGAGTTTATACTTTAAATTTTGATTTGGTTCAAGATGCCCTTTTGCTCAATGGAAAATATGAAGGCATTAATAATCGTTCCTTCTCAATTTTCAATACGGATGTAGATTTAGACGGTGATGATGATTTTATTTTATTCGGCTCAGACAGTAAAAATATTACTTGGTTTGAAAATGAACTACCAAATGTTGACAATAACTTCTACCCTATTTCTTATGGAGATCATACAACAGGTTATAGATTTGTAGAAGATCTTAATGGAGATGGTTATGATGATATCATTAGTACTAGTAATAACAGTTTTTCTAATATCAATGAAAATAGAACTTATATTTATTTGAATCAACCGTTAAGTAATAATTTCTCTGACTCCATTTTTTTGACGAATATATTAATTCAAACTTTGGAGGTTTTTGATGCAGATGGTGATAATGATTTAGATTTATTTATTAATGAACAAGGTAGTGATGATTATTTTTTATTGGAAAATTTAGATGGAAATGGTAATTATTCATCTCCCATTCTAGTTTACGCTCAGATTACCTCAGCCAATATAACTGCCACAACAGACGACGTAGATGATGATGGAGATATTGATGTTATTGTAGCTGCTACTAATTTTCTTAACCCAGGATTAGAGTATGCAATTATGCTTTTAAAAAATGATGGATTAGGTAATTTCTCTGATGTAAGTCATATTCATACCTTCTCTGGTCAAGCAGGTGGCATCAATTTGGAAATGCATGATATGAATGGCAATGGATTAAAAGATTTAATTTTCAAAACATCCGTCGACAATAATCAACAAATTGGTATTTGCTACAAAGTTCCAAATACAGGTTCTTTTTCAATTCCAAATATTATCCCCATTAATGTCCCAACTGGTTATCAAACCTATCAAATGCCTTTCGTTGAAGATATAGATTTAGACGGTGATTTGGACATCATTGATGGAATTCCCTTTGGAGGGAGTGAAGAAAAAGTAATTTTTATAGAAAACCGAGATAACTCAGGGCAATTTAATTATCAAACTTTATCGGTTCCCGTACCTAATGTTACCATTTCAAATCTAGTTGATATGGATGATGATGGAGACAAAGACTTTATTTTTAATGATGGTTTTGAAATTTTTTGGACAGAAAATACTGCTATTCATCCCTATTGGTTAGAAGGAGATTTAGTGGCTGATACGATACTTAATTGTACGCAGGATGCAGGTGAAATAACTATTAATGATTGGATCATTATTGCCGAACAATCATCCTATCAATTGGGTGTCGTTACAGATTCTTTAGGCCATTATAGAATGCCAATTGACTCTGGGGAGTGGGTAGTTTCTGCCATTTCGAGATCTAATTATTGGACACCTTGCTTTGAAGATTCCTTGGTGGTGATGCCTGCCAATGGAGATACTATTGTTACTGATTTTTTTATGCAACCAAATGGTGATTGCGGATTTTTAGATTGGGAAATTACTGACAATGGAAGATTTAGAATTTGTGAAACGAATACTTCTTCAATTGAAATTTGTAATTATGGAACGGAGACTTTGGAAAATTTACAACTAGAATTGGTTATAGATCCATTACTTACATTTGAAAATAGTTCACATCCATTTACCATGATTTCGGCGGATTCGATTTTGATTGAGTTTGGTCCTTTAGAATTTAATGAGTGCGAAACGATTACTTTAGATGTATTTACCACTTGTGATAGTGTAGCACTTTTTACTGCGCCATGTATTAATTACCAAATTTTACCAAATGATTTATGCCCTCCTTCCGATAGCCTTTGGGATGGCTCGATAGTTACGGTAGATGGTTATTGCCAGAATGATAGCATCTTTTTTACTTTGCAAAATATTGGTACTGGAAATATGTCCATGCCTGCACAACATCGAGTTCAGATTATTAATGATGACATTGTGATGTTATTTGAAGTGGATGATTACCAATTGGATGTACTCGAAATTAAAGAACTTAGCTACCCTACACAGGGGCTTGGATTAAGACTTGCTGCAGATCAAAGTTCCAATAATCCTGCGATTGAAGAAGCAAGTGTGATCGTTCCAAATTGTAATGATTTAGCAAATAATGTGGTGGTTAATTGGTTGCCAACTGAAAATGGTAATCCATTTACAGAGTCCGTTTGTAATCCATTTTTTGGTTCCTATGATCCAAATGACAAAAGAGCTATTCCAATTGGAATCGGCATGGAAAATAATATCCAAAGAAACTGGGAATTGGACTACACCATTCGATTTCAAAATACTGGAAATGATACTGCCTTCTTAGTTGTTTTGCGTGATACCATTTCAGAACACTTAGATTTAGCAACCTTAAATGTAAGAGGAAGCAGTCACCAGTATGCTTATGAAATCAATGAAGGACGTGAATTAAAAATTATTTACTCTACGATTGAGTTACCTGACAGTACGACCAATCTGGCTGAGTCGCAAGGCTTTATCGAGTATTCGATTTCTCCAAAAGCTGATGTCCCTTTTGGAAGTGTGATTAAAAATACGGCCTACATTTATTTTGATTTTAATGCACCGATTATTACCAATACTGTTTTTCATACTATTCAAAAACCGGTGGTCTCGACGGTCGAACATATTCAAGTTTGTCAAAATGATATTTATGTGCTGGATACAGTTTTAATAACTGAAACTATTTTCACAGAATATGATAGTATTAACTTTGTTTATGTTGATGTGACTCCTACTGTTGAAATAGATACTTCTGTCCAAGTAGAAATAGGAACTATTTATGAAGGGATAGTGATAAATTCTGATACTAGTTTTACTGAATTATTTATTGGACAAAATGGGTGTGATAGTGTTGTTAATTATACTGTTTCGATTTTTACGAATACCATTTCACCTGATTTTCAAAATGTAAAAGTATTTCCTAATCCAGTTGCCGAACAGTTAAATATTGTCGGAAATGAAAATAGAGAAAACCAAATCTGGCGAATAATTAATACTTCAGGAACGATCGTTTGGGAAAAATCCTTAGAGAAATATGAAGCTATGAAAACTGTTTCTTTTGAGGATTTCCCAATTGGAGTTTATTGGTTGGAGGTGAAATCTGAAAGTGGATTTGGGATTTGGAAAGTGGTAAAAGTAGAGTAATATTTTTGGCTATCTTAAATTGAAAACCTAAATCCTTTCAGAAAGGATTTAGGTTTTTTTATGATAAATTATTATCGAATAAAGCGATTTGACAAAAAACTACTTAAACATCAATAGAATTAATACCTTTCTTTTATGTCTTGAAATCCCTTGGTCAAAGCTTTAATAATTCCTTTTTCTTTCGGATCATAAATCCAGTTAGTATCAAAAATATTCACTAAATCACTACTCGCATGCCCTCCCAAAGTCAAACAATGAAACTGCGTATTTTTATTTTGTTGATGAAAACGAATTTGCTGAAAGACGTCGTCATCTAATTTATGCATGATAAAATCCGAGACCATCAAAATATCAGCGTCCTCATAATCATTGGTTCCGAGTTGCCTGATGGCTTCATAGATAGCAAGTGTCGCATCTGTTCCTCCATAAAATGACATTTGCAAAAAGTCTGCTATCTCATTGATACTATTAGCAATATCATGCAAATCAATCGTTTGAATTCCAGTCGAAAAATTAATCATGTAGGCCTTTCGATTTTGATTCATTGCCATTTTTAAAATTCCCAAAGCCAATACTTTGGCAATTTGTTCTGGACGACCTTCCATACTTTCACTCGTATCAATGCAGATGATAAATGGCCCTTTTTCTTTTTGATTAATCCGTTGATTTATTTCTGTAAAATGATCTTCACTCTTCACTAATTTTTTGTCTTCGTAGCGAAAAGTCATTAGTTTTTTATCTGCATATTTTTTTAAGAAAAGTAACTCCGTATCTACATCACCGAGCAATCCAGCTTCGGAAGTAAGCATATGATTAAGATCATCACTTTCATGTACCCCCACTATTTCTGTTCGTTGAGACTCATCGACTACCCATTCTTGACGAATAATGGTTTTCTCTATTTCCTCTTCTTCTATTTCTATTTCAGCTTCTCGCATATTGCCGAGTAGGTCAGCGAGTTCTTTAACGGACTGTTCATTTTGCAATAATTCATCATATTGATTTAATACATCAAAAGAAGTTTCTTGCCATAATTTTCGAGACAAGTCCCAGCCAAAATAATCGGTAAAAGGATCTAAAAATTCTCTTAACTTAGAATACTCCTTAACTTTTTCATCTAAAAAATCTACGTAATCTTGTTTCTCTTCTTCAAATTTTGACATTTGAAAATCTAAAATTTTTGCATGGAGCAGCGCATCCCATTGTGCCAAAATATCATGAAGGATTACTTCTATTTTTTCCTTTCGTTCTGCTGAAATTTCCTCGATAGATTGGGAAGCGATGAGCGTTTTGAATTTTTCTATGAAAAAATAGGTGTCAATTTGATCTCTCGTGTATAAGCTACTAATGTAGGTAGGCAGGGCACTCCAGCGTTTTACAAAAGCTTTCATGGGAGTTACTGCCCAGCCTTCCAAACGCTGAATTTCATTTTCAAAATGATTTTTAGTTCTTACTTTTCTATATGTTTTTTTCAACCAATAAAGGGTATCAAGAATTATTTGTTTTCGAATTTTATTATTGAATTGAGTAATATCGAGTAGCCCATCGATCAAGAAAATTTGGTCTAATGCCTTTCGAAAATACTCATAATATTGATCATTAAGATCAGGAATTATATTTTTATCAGGATCAAATTTGTTTTGAATATATTGAATGATGTACGTACGCATTTTTCTATCAAGTAAATTTCCAAACTCGATAAATCTTTCATACTCTTGCTCTAATTCTTTTTCTAAATCTTTGACCATTATATTCAATTAAAAAATTTACCAACCCAATTTTGAATGAACCACCTACCCTATTTAAACATTAGTATAAGAAAATTGCAACTTCTCTAATTGCAATTTCAAATTCTTCAAACTACTTTCCACTTCTTCAAAATTCTTTTTTACAATCTCTGCATAATCAGGATCGACAAATAAATTTTTATCCAAACCATCTATTTCTTCTGGAGTATTCTCAGTCATATTTTGGATCTGCTTTTGGATAAATGCCGTCAGCTTTTGATAGCGTTCATCCCAATGCTTTTGTAAGATGTCGTGAGGCGGTTTCATAATGACTTCCGACTTGTCAATCAACTTGGTAGTCAATTTGTAAATGTTTTGTTTAGAATCATGATTGATCACGATGGTATGATTTTGCTTTCCTTTGGAAGCACGAATCCGATTGACGAGATTTTTATTTTCATCATAAAAATTAGTCACCATTTCTCCCTCAATAGTCAATTGACGATATTGATTAATTTTGAGAAATACTCCTTGAAATTTATTGTCTTCTTTTTCTATTTGAAAATATTCATCGTCGATTGACATGAGTTGCTCCTCATTAACGATGTGAGTGATTTTTATTTCCTTTTCTACATCCTCTTGAAATTCTTTTACTTCTTTTTTAAGCATCGTTAGATTAACCGCCATGGTATAACCATGCTTTGCAACCGCATCGGTCAGGATCTCTCGGATTTTTACTTTTTGCGAAGGACTTCCCCATAAGCAATGATGCATGAGAAAACAATCCATCAAATCCACTTTTTTTCTTCCATTCAAAAATGCAGCAGTCCTCAACAATCGTATGATTTTTTTCCAACGGCGATCATGTACGATTATAGGATCACCGCTTGTGGTTCGAGCATTGTACTCAGCTAATTTCACTTTGACTAATTGAATCGTATTTAAAACTTCAGGGACAATTTCTACCTGATCTATTTCGCTACTCCATTTTTCCAATTCCGCATTACTTAACTTTAGGTGATCTGGAATATCATCTTGGTAAACATCTTTGACATCCGTAATCATCTCTAGAAAATTTTGGAATTGCTTGATGTTTCCCATTTCAAGACGTAAAAGAAACCGATCCCAAATTGGAGCAAGATTCGCATTTTTAGGAGGCAACTCATTAGAAGCAGTAATAATACCACGGATGTCTACTTTTAAATCTTCTTCTCCATTTCGGTATATCTTTTCATTTAAAATAGTCAAAAGTGCATTTTGAATGGCCGGCCCAGCTTTCCATATCTCATCTAAAAAAACAATATTAGCCCCCGGCAAATACCGATCTGTTAATCGCTCATATTTATCTTCTTCTTTTAGTTTCTTAATTGACACGGGACCAAATACCTCATCAGGTGTACTAAACTTACTCATGAGATATTCGAAAGAAGTTCCATCAAGAAAGGCGTATTTTAATCGCCTGGCTATCAAGCTTTTACCTACTCCTGGAGGCCCTAAAAGGAAAATACTTTCTCCGGCCACGGAAGCTAGAAGAGAAAGATTTACAGGTTCTTCCCGTTCGTAAAGACCATTGCAAAGTGCTGCTAAAAGTGCGGTTACTTTTTGTCTAACAGAAATAGATGATTCGATGGATTTTGTCATTTTTGATCTGATATTATTTATTTAGGAATCTAACAGATCAAATAAGAATTGGTTGAAAAAGAAAGGAAGTGTTTAAAAGCATGTTTAAAATGAAGAGCATTTGAAAAAATATTAATTAGATAAATTCTATTAATTATGTGGAAATTGTAAAACCAAAACCAATAAAATAAACATGAAATAGGGATTAAAATAATTACATTTTGGGCTAGCTTCCTATTAAATAACAATACATTTACACCTCAATAAAAATTCTAAATATGGGACATATACATAAAAATAAGCTATTGCAAAATCATATAGATAATCCCCTTGAAAAGAATAACATTTCACGATTTGACTGGACTGGTAAAATTACTACTGTAAAATTTCAAAACATCCAAATATCAAGTATTGAAAGAACTGATAGCAACAATGAGAATATTTTAGGAAAAGGATTTTATAATGAATTCGGATTTAATTCTCCTTTAGGTTTTGAGAAAACGCCAATTGGTGGTTGGTTTCACAAAATAGGTATAGGCTTATTAAGAAAAGAAGATAATGATTATCTATTCAATAAAAATTACGAAATCAAACCAGCGGATTTTGAAATTTTTACCGAATCAAACAGAATAATAATTACATGTAAGTCGCTGACTGTCAATGGCTATTCCTATATTTTGACAAAAGAGATTGAATTGCAGGAAAGCAATTTTACCATCAAATATGATTTAAAAAACACGGGAGAAAAAAATATAATTACTGACGAATACGTACACAGTTTCATGGCAATAAATAAAGATTTAATCGGTAGCAATTATCAACTAAAATTCCCTTTTCAATCAAAACCTCAGCTTTTTGAAGAAACCGTTAATCCTGAACGTAAAGTTGAGATTGAACAAAATGAAGTAAAGTTTAACGGGTCACCGAAAGAGCAATTCTTTTTTAGTAATCTTTCAGGAAATGACTTTGTTGATGCTGGATGGGAATTAATCAACACTAAAAGTAACATGGGGATAAGTGAAACTGGAAGTTTTCAAACCAATAAAGTGAATCTTTGGGGATGGAGACATGTGATTAGCCCAGAGCTATTTTTTAATATATTTATCAAACCTGGGCAAGCTGTTCAATGGTCTAGAACTTTTAATTTTCATAAAATAAAATAGCAAGTTTAAAAAAGTCGTAACTGTCCATTATCACCTTTCCCACGTTCTTTATTTTCCGAAAAACCTTCTGTCGTTCTCCCTCCATATTTCCAAGAATCGTTTCTCTCCTTTTCCAAAAGTTTTTCAAAATTATCGTTGGGCTGAAAATCTTTTTCTGCACGTTGAGCAATTTTAGTAAGCTTTTCAATCGCTCTGGTTTTATCAGACAAACCAATTTTGGAACGATCAACTGCTGTCCGTAAAGTCTGAATAGTTTCATCATAAACTTTCGTCGGTACTGGAAAAGGCGTCCCATTCTTTCCTCCATGTGCAAACGAAAATCGCGCTGGATCAGAAAATCTAGAAGGCGTTCCATGAATGACTTCGCTCACTAAAGTTAAAGATTGAAGTGTTCTTGGTCCAAGTCCTTTGAGTAAAAGTAGGTCTTCAAATTCTGTCGTTTCGGTTTCTTGAGCTAACCATAAAATACTTCCCAATCTTTTCAAATCCACATCCTTAGCTTTGATATCACAATATTTTGGTAAAACCATTTTGGCAATTTCACCCACCATCTTATTAGGGTGTTCTTTCGTAATTTCCAAAATACCTGCTTGAGTAGGCAAGGCATTTCTATCGACTAAGTTTAAAATATCTCCTTGGTAATCACCACAAATAGCTGCATGTGGTTCTTGCACAAATGACTTAACATTTTCAGAATGCCAATGATAACGACGAGCGCTTTTGTCTTCCGTTTTCATGCCTTGTTGGATCACCGTCCAGTCACCTTGATTACTCAAAACAAAATTATGTAGGTATAAATGAAAGCCATCTTGTACTGCAGTATTATCCACTTTGGCACTTAGCTTACTACTTCGAATTAATTGATTCGCATCTAGTCCAATTTGGTTGCCGATCCTTAAAAGTTCATTGGGAGTTTTTAAAGATTGCTTCCCTTTGCCTCCACAAATGTAGATTCCCAATTCTTTTGAATGGGGATTAATTGATTTTTTTAATGCACTCATTACGGCAGTTGTCACCCCTGATGAATTCCAATCCATTCCGATGACTGCTCCAAAACTTTGAAACCAAAATGGATCAGACATTCGGCTCAAAAAACCCTTCGTACCTTGATCTTCAATGATCGCTTCCACCATAGACAAACTCAACTTAGTCATTCGATCAAATAACCAAGCTGGGATTTGTCCTCCCATTAATGCTAAATCTGCGGATCCTGAATTTTTCATAGAATTCCCTTTTTTAATGCTTCTTTGTAGGCTAATAAATATTTAACGCCAAAGGACTTGTAAGGTGCCCAATTTTCAGCAATAGCTTTTTGTTGGGCTTTAACCCTAGCCGATTCATCAATTGGATATAGTTTGGTCATGATCAATTTTAGATGATAATCATCCGCAGGGAAAATATCTGCCCGTTCCAACGTGTACATCAAAATCATATCGATAGTCCAAGTTCCTACTCCTTTAATTTTAGATAAAATCTTTCGTACTTCAACATCATCGTTTTTCTCCCAATCAATATTATTTTTTTCAAAAAAATCAACTACTCGTAAAATGGTTTCGTATTTATTAGTGGAAAGTTTTAAGTTTTTAAAACCATCTTTTTCTAGTTTCTCAAAATTCTCCACAGTAAGAATTTCAAGGTTAGCGGCTTCCATTCTTTTTTGAAAAATATTTTTGGTACTTCGATAATGAATTTGTTGCTCGATGATACAACTCATTAAATCATGGAAAACATTCTGAGTATTTTCTATTTTAGGCAGGTCAATTTTGTTGATGATGTCTTCTAGTATCTCATCATTTAAGGCAAGTTGTTTTTTTATTTTGCTGGTCATTTTTTTTACTAAGTTTTACCAAAGTACCAACCAATATTTTTTGATTTTGTTCTGCATTTATCTCCGTTAAAAAAATCTATTAATATCTTCCAGGTTCAATTAATTTAAGATTGTTGATGTTACTTAATTTGTAACCTTTGAAGGTTTCATTATTATTGGCTCTTAGAAAAATCTTGTGGAACCAACTTTGAGAACTCCACGAGTTGGGAAAAGAGGAAAAGCAAGAGTTCTTAAAGTCAATCGCTTTAACAACTTTAGCTCTTTCACTCGCTCGCTCACGAAGTTATTAAAGCTACACCACGGAATTTGTCAAAGAACCTTTTTTTCTAACGCTACTAAGATTAGGAACAAGTGAAAAAGGAATGGATTGTAAATGAAAGAGGGGCTTTAACTTGGACAAGCTAAATAAATTTCAAAACTTACTGAAGATGTTTAATTGAAATCCTATTGAATAAAAAAAGCTACCAATTTTATAATTAGTAGCTTTTTTTATTCAATGAAATTCGAAAAGTAAGATTGCTTAGTTACGACCGCTTGATGAATTATCAGAATCACCAAACTTAAATTTCCCTCCTACTCCAATAGTAATTAGCGACTGTGAGGCGCTTTCTGATCCAATTAAGTCTGATCCTACATTATAAACTCCTATATCTAATCCAAATTTATTTCTCTTACCGAACATCAATCCAAAGTTACCACCTATATATGAGGCACCATTAGATCCATTACCAGTAATGAACTGATACATAAATCTAGGTGTGACATTTATTGCCACATTATCTGTAGGATAATAACTTGCATAAATCGGAATGCCGATATTATAAGCTGCACCAAGTATTGTCCCTATTTCAAAACCAGGCGAAAGAGCAAATGAAGAGGATTTATCGCCCACCACTTGATATTTCATATATGTGCTCAAATTAAAGTTAGTACTTGCCCTGATTCCAATATCAAATTTGTCCGTAATACCATATTTGAAGGCCGCTTCTAAATTTGGAAATGAGATGTTATTATTAACGCTAAGAGTATCAAATATTTCATCATCATCATCAAACAAATCGGGTACTCTGGTAAAGTTTCCAGAAATGGTCAATTCAGAATTATCTTTACCTACTGTTCTTCCCTCTTCGAATCCTGTAAGGGATGCACAGCTAGACATTAAAAAAATAAAAACAACAGTTCCTGCTAATAAAATTAATTGCTTTTTCATAATAGTTTTTTTAAGACCGACAGTATAATAATTTTGTCGGACTGTAATTGGTTAGTAAAAGTTTTGTGAATGGATAGTTTAATTTTCGGATCAAATATAGTAAAATAGATTTGATCCTATCATAATCGTTGATATAATACGCTATTATTGTGCAATACAACATTGATACAAAATTCTCTACCGTACACTTTTTGGAAGTTGCCACGAATTTTCACAAATTTCACGAATTTTGGACGATTAGATTTTGATTTTTCTAATTAAATCTGACACGTCAGA
>CAYGRM010000200.1:0-12040 GCA_964352225.1 uncultured Saprospiraceae bacterium
TCATTAGCCGTTGTTTATCAACTTACAATAAATATAAATTCAAATACTATACCAATTTTTATAATGTGTTCATTTTTCATAAAAAATATTTTAATAATATGTTTAAACCGCAAAACATGACAAAAAACCTGCTTTTAATATTAATTATAACATTAATACCACTTGTTGGCTGTAAACAAGAAGTTGCTAAAAAAGGAACTAACGACGAATTAGTTTATGCTCAAAACAAAAAACTAATTTCAGATAAAGCGATGGTCGTTTCGGCTCACCCACTTGCTTCAGAAGTAGGAATGGATATTTTGAAAAAAGGAGGAAATGCGGTTGATGCCGCGATTGCGGTTCAGTTTGCTTTAGGTGTCACCTACCCTGTGGCTGGAAATATTGGAGGTGGTGGTTTCATGGTCATCAGAATGAATGATGGAACAATTGCTACATTGGACTATCGAGAAAAAGCTCCCTTAGCAGCTCATCGAGATATGTACTTAGATAGTTTGGGAAATGTTATCCCCCGATTAAGTGTAGATGGTCATTTGGCAGTTGGCGTTCCAGGAACCGTAGATGGCATGGTCAAGGCTTTTGATAAATATAGTCAATTGAAGAATTGGAAACAGTTGGTTAAACCATCTTGGGATTTAGCAAAAGATGGAATTCTATTAACGGAAAGAGAAGCCAATGGACTTAACCAAACTAGAGAAAGATTTGAAAAATTCAATACCTCTCAGCCAGCCTTTGTCAAAGCAAATGGAGAATGGGCCAAAGGCGAAAAATTAGTACAAAGTGATTTAGCAAGAACTTATGAATTGATCCATGATAAGGGTAGAGCTGGATTTTATGAAGGCGAAGTAGCAGACGAATTAGTTGCGGAAATGAAAGCAGGAGGTGGAATCATCACCCATGAAGATTTAGAAAAATATGAAGCGCAATGGCGTGACCCAATTATCAGTCAATATAAAAATTATGAAATCATTTCTATGGCTCCACCTTCAAGTGGAGGAATTGCTTTAACTCAAATGTTGGGAATGGTAGAAAACTACCCTTTGAAAGATTGGGGCTTTCATTCAGTCGAAGCAATTCATCTTATGGCAGAGGCCGAGCGAAGAGCATTTGCTGATCGAGCAAAACATTTGGGTGACCCTGACTTTTACGAGGTTCCCGTAAAAGCATTGTTAGATAAAAATTATTTACAAAAAAGAATGACTAGTTTTACTCCAAACGCAGCTACGCCAAGTGATTCCATTCAGGCTGGTATTTTTGCCAAAGAAAGTGATCAGACAACTCATTTTTCTATCATCGATGCAGAGGGAAATGCAGTTTCAGTTACCACTACGCTGAACACAGGTTATGGTTCAAAAGTAGTAGTGAGCGGTGCTGGTTTTTTCTTAAATAATGAAATGGATGATTTGAGTGCTAAAGTTGGTGCACCTAATTATTATGGGTTAGTAGGAGAAGAGGCTAATTCGATCCAATCTGAAAAACGAATGCTTAGTTCGATGACCCCAACGATTGCTACTAAGGATGGAAAATTAAATATGGTCATCGGAACTCCAGGAGGATCTACAATTATCACTTCGGTTTTCCAAGTCTTTTTAAATGTTTCAGAATTTGGTATGGGCATGTCAGAAGCAGTCAATGCTCCTCGATTTCACCACCAATGGTTACCTGACCAAATTTTTACAGAGAATGATGCTTTCTCCCAAGAGACCGTTTCTGCTCTAGAAAAACTAGGTCATAAAGTAGGTGTTCGAGGAGGTGGAAAGATTGGTCGCTTTGAAGGCATTTTAGTATTACCTGATGGAAAATTGGAAGGAGGTGCGGATATTAGAGGTGATGATTCTGCATCGGGTTATTGATTCTTGGAATATCGATTCAAAAATTTCTCTCTGTGACTAGGATAATAAAAAGTATATTATCTTTTTTAGAAAAAATCATTTTACTAAATAAAACCCGGGTCACGGCTTCGAGTCCTGACCCGGGAAATTTTCAAAAATAAACCATATCACTATGTTTAGAAAAATTACACTTTTCGCAATTTTTTCCATTTTAAGTCTCACCATTTTTGGGCAGACCATCACGGAAGTACAATCGTTCACTTATAATTCTACGACTAGAGATACAGTCATCGAATTCCCAACTGCCGATCATAATACTTATGAGAAAATTCTCATGGTTTATTCTATGCGTTGCAAAGATGCTTTGGTTTCTACCTCAGCTGAAAGAAACAAAGGTTGCGGTGAATGGGATTATAGTTGCAATACTTATATCACAGATTCTAGTCGAGTAGATTCATTTCATGCAGTCTCACCGACTCATGTGATCTCTGGATTTTCTGATGACGTGTACAATTATACCTCCCAGCCGACTTACTCTTATTTCCAATCCACACAGTCTGAAATTACTTATAACAATGTAATTACGGAAGCGGAATTTAATATCGGAACTGGCACCAATGATTTAGATATTCCATTTGGAGGCAATCAAAAAATTGCTCGAACTCAATTTTTATATCCTGCCGTTGATCTTACTACACAAGGTTTACAAACTGGTTTTATCACAGGAATGAAATTAGAAGCATTAAATGAAGCTGCTGGTTTTGAAAATTTAAGAATCAGAATGAAGCATACTTCTAAAACTGAATTAGATGCTTCAACAATTGACAATGATGGATTTGAAGAAGTTTATTATTTGAATTCTGATCTTGATGGTGGAAACCACTTTTTTAAATTTCACAATAATTTTGATTGGGATGGATCTTCTAATGTCTTAATTGACATCAGCTATACTCGTGATGGTAATGCATCAACTACTGTAAAATCTGATGCTCAAGCAGTCGTATCTAGCCTATCTGCGAATGGAGATAATGATCAAAATATTGAAATAAATGGTTCCGGTTATGTGGAAGTAAATTCACCTCTGCCAACCATTCAAAATGAAGTTACTGTTTCATTTTGGAGTTATGGTGCTGATGCCTTGCCTTTAAATACTTATGCCTTTGAAGGATCTGATGATGCAGATCGTAGACAAATGAATGTTCACTTACCTTGGAGCAATGGACAAGTTTATTGGGATTGTGGCAATGATGGTTCAAATTACGATCGAATTAACAAACCTGCTGCCGCGGCTGAGTTTAAAAATAATTGGAGTCATTGGACTTTTACCAAAAATGCTACCACCGGTGATATGAAAATATACTTGAATGGAAGTCTTTGGCATTCAGGTACAGGTTTTACTCGACCTATTGATATTCAAAAATTTGTCATCGGCAGTTCGAAGAATGGAACTGGAAAATATTACGGAAAAATAGATGACTTTCAAGTTTGGGATAAAGAACTATCTGAAGCAACCATCAAAGAATGGATGACAAAAAAGATAACTTCTGATCATCCTGATTACGCAAATTTAGTTTCGTATTTCACATTTGATAATGCAGTTGGAACGGATGTAGTGGATAGTTCACCAAGTGCATTAAATGGACAATTGGTAGGCTCAGTTGTTTACAGAGATTGGGAAGGAAAAGATTTGATAAAAAATATTGCGGCATCTAACGATTTAGCTAATGTAATTTTAGTGCAAGGTGAATATGACTCAAATATCATCACGACAACAACTTTAGATTCACTCATTAACGCACCAAATGAGGTTAATGAATATATCGTCAATGGAACTGATCTAGAATTAACCTCTACCAATTTTTATTATGCTTCAGGTGCAATGCCCGTTTTTGATGATAATGGAACATTGGTTGATTCAGTAATTGTTGCTGCTGAGAATTCAATTACGATTGGCGAATTAGTTCATTATACCAAACGACCTGCGAAATTTGAAATCATGTCTTTCGTGACACCTTACGGCATCGGTTTAGATTTTGGAGAAGAAGGAAAATCATGGACTTTTGATGTAACTGATTTTGGACCAATTTTGAAAGGTAATAAACGAATCAATTTAGAACGTGGTGGACAATGGCAAGAGGACATGGATATCAAATTTGTTTTCATCGAAGGAACTCCCTCGCATGACGTTTTAGACATCAAGCAAGTATGGCCCGTAACTTCTGAGTCCTACACTCGCATCATCGACAATGTTCGTTATGAACCTCGAAATTTATTATTGCCTGCCAATGCAGATCAAGTAAAACTAAGAGTAGCCATTACTGGTCATGGTCAAGAAGGTGAGTTTATTCCTCGAAATCACTTCATCAATCTTGATGGAGGATACAACGAATACCAATGGCAAGTTTGGAAAGAATGTGCGGACAATCCGATTTTCCCACAAGGAGGAACGTGGATTTATGATCGAGCTGGTTGGTGCCCTGGAGAAGCAACTGATGTGCAAGAATTTAATTTATTAGATTGGGTATATGCTGGTGATGAAGTTGAGATAGATTATGGCGTTGTAACTGCCAACGGCGATAGCCGCTACATCGTCAATGTGCAAATGGTTAATTATGGTGATCCTAATTTCAATTTGGATGCTGAGATTGCAGATATTGTTAACCCTTCTAACAAAGTTGAATATGGTCGATATAATCCAATGTGTGGTAAACCAAAAGTATTGATTAAGAATAATGGTTCCACTACTTTGACCTCCTTAGACATTACTTATTCAGTAGATGGTATTTCTCCAAAAACTTATACATGGACGGGGAATTTGGATTTTCTAGAAACGAAGGAGGTAGAGTTACCTTTATTAGATGCATCTTCCATGATTACTCAAAATGGTGAATTTCAAGTTTCGATTAGTAATCCAAATGGTGGAACTGATGAGTATGCCAACAATAATGAAAAAAGTACTACTTTCAAAATTGTTCCTCAAATCGGAACTGACGTCGTCATCAGAATGCAAACTAACCTTGCAGGAAATGAAACCTCTTGGAGAGTTTTTGATGCCAATGGAAATCTGGTAAAATCAAGAGTTGGTGGACTTTCAAGTAGTACAGCCTATCTCGATACATTATTTAATCTTAATGGTTGTTACCAATTATTGATTCAGGATACTGGTGATGACGGAATTTCCTTTTGGGCAAATAATGATGGAAGTGGAAATATTAAAATTAAAAGTATTGGTAATCCATTTACTAACTTAGAGGGTGATTTTGGAAAATTATTAGTGTATGAATTCGTGGCAGGAGACATCACTCCTACTTATAATTTGACGAATAATAAGTCGATAAATATTTTTCCAAATCCAAGCTCAGACATTTTTAATGTAGAGCTAGATGGATATTCTGGCGACATCCAAATGGAGTTAATTAATTCTGTCGGGCAAGTTTTACAAACGATCAAAGTAGCTAATCACTCGAGTAATTATTTTCAGCAACCTTTTGATTTAACTAATTTCAGTTCAGGTATTTATTATTTAAAAATAAATCACGAGAATATTACTGAAGTGAAAAAGTTGATAAAACTAAAGTAGCGAAAGTCCATATTTAAAATAATATTTTATCATAAAAAAGGTGTTGGCCATCAATGGTTAACACCTTTTTCCTTTTTAAAACCGTCTCGTTAAAGTGAATATATGGCATCTTTTTTGAAGCAATTTATATGAGTAATACTAAGTTTGATGCTCCCCTTTTCAATTTGATTCCCTCCACAATTTTATCCATTTTATTTTAGTCGAAAAATCAAAGAACTATATCTAGCATTTTCAGAAATGTAGTTTTAAAAGCTTATTTAGATAGTAGATTCTTTTTCAATAAGATCAGTTTTGATGGATACCTATATTGACAATCACGTTTAAAAATTAAGCCTATGTTACTCGTTGCATTCATAATTTTATTAATCGTTTTTAATCTTTTTGACGTGGTCACAGAAAATATTACTCCATACTACAAAGACATTCGATTTTGGTTAATCATGATTTCATTAGTTGTCCTTTTGGCACTAACGTTAGAAGGTTATCCACTTCGATAATTTTTAAATCCTAAAAACTGTACATAAAAAATCCCGAATTTTGATTGAATCAAAATTCGGGATTTTTTATTAGGGCTGTCTTTATTGACCGATCACTTAATCTTTGATTACTTTCAGACTCATATCCAAACTAACAAAAGAATGGGTCAATGCTCCAACTGAAATAAATTGAACGCCAGTTTGCGCAATTTTTCTAACTGTATGAATATTCACTCCACCAGAAGCTTCCGTTTCGAATCTACCATCAATAATGGCTATTGCTTCCTTCAATAATGGTAAATCAAAATTATCTAACATAATTCGAGTTACCTTTCCTTCCCCAATTTCGAGTACTTTATACAGTTCCACTAAGTTTCGAACTTCCACAGTCACTCCTAATTCCAAATTATTTTCTTTTTGATATTCCGCGGCTCGAATGATAGCTTCTTGAATTCCACCACATGCATCGATATGATTATCCTTAATCATAATCCAATCGTACAAACCATTTCGGTAGTTTTCGCAGCCACCTAATTTCACCGACCATTTCTCCAAAAATCTTAAAAGTGGCGTCGTTTTTCGGGTATCCAGAATTTTTACGGGAAGATCTTCTACTTCAAATTTGAAGCGATTTGCCATCGTAGCAATTCCACTCATTCTCTGCATTGCATTGAGTACCAATCGTTCCGCTTTTAATAAAGCTTGTGAATTACATTCCACCTCAAAAGCAACATCTCCAAAAGATACACTCGCTCCATCTTCAATAAAAACCTCTACTTTGGCTGTTTCATCTACTCGCTTGAAAACAGCTTTTGCTAATTCAATTCCAGCAATAACTCCAGCATCTTTCACTAATAATTTAGCTCGGCTTCGAGCATCGGCAGGGATAGTCGCCAAGGAAGTATGATCACCTTCACGGACATCTTCGTACAAGGCATCATCAATAAATTCTTCTAAAATTTTGGCATCAATTGGTGTAGGTTTCGACATGGTAATGTTGTGTATGTTTGTTGATAAAATTCTGCTTTTGGGAAAAGTAGATCGCAAAAATACAAGTAATTTTTTGGAAAAAGCAAATGGGGAAATTTAACTTAATAAATTTCCCCATTCGTTATTATTTTCAAGTAAAAGCTAGAACATCACGCCCATTCGGATTATAAATGCCCCAATCGTTGCTTTTGAATTTTCTTTTCTTACTTGTCCAGACTCTGTAATTGTAAATCCACCATCTTTAGTAACATCAGTAAAACCTTGTTGATAATACAATCCACCCACCAAAGATGTTTTGGAACCTAACTCATATTCAAAACCTCCACCAAGTCCCCAAGATAAGTTGAAAAAACTGACATCAGGACTAATATTTTCCTTCTCTGTATCAGGTCCAGGACTATTTCCTTCGATGCTACCTTTTGCTTGAGTTTTGAATCCAAGATAGATAATCGGTAATTCTGTGAAAACTCTAAACGTTCCAAAATATCCAGATCTTAATTTTAAGGCAAGTGGAATTTCCACGTATTGCAAGTTATATTTCAAATTAACGCCTGCTGCCAAAGTATCCAACCCTGAAATGCTTAAGTCAGAATTAACCCAATAGGAGCCTCGATCTTGATACTTGAGACGACCGCTGTGATTAAAAGCAAAGCCAATTCCACTAGCAATAGAATAATTTTCTCGAAAATAATATTCCCCTACTGCACCTAATTTTGCGCCTAAAATTAGGCCGCCATTATTACCTATTCTTTTAGCATCCGTTTTCATCCAACTTAAAGTTGGACTAAATTGGAAACCAAACCTAATCTCGTTTTGAGCTTCACTTTTTGGTAATAATAATCCTAAAAAGCAAAGTACAATTACAATTTTTTTCATTTTATAAATGTTTTGAAAATGATGTTATTTTTGCAAAAATTTTAATCAAAGATATTAATATAATAAGAATTTAAAATATGAACCAAAAAAATCTGTTTATCCTTAGCTTTTTTATTTTTTGCCTTTTAGTTCAATCTTGTTGGAATGACAAAGGTAAAAATATTCCGGATGTTTCAAATATAGAAGTAGAAGTAGTAATCGAAGATTTTAACCAACGACTTTTTAATATAGACACTAACGATATTAGAGGGGGAATTGTGAAGTTGAGAGAAGATTTTCCCGTTTTTTTTAATTTATATTTTTCTCAAATCCAGCCTTTTTTAAAATCTCCAGAACTCGATAATTACTTTTTTCAAAATACTCAAGGATTTTTAAGTGATCCTAATGTTCGAAAACTAGCAGATACAACCAATATCGTTTTCCCAAATCTTGACAAATATAAAAAAGACTACGAGCTAGGTTTTAAATTTTACAAACACTATTTTCCTAATAATTCTATTCCTAAAATCTACCCCTTAATTTCAGGATTTAATTATGCCTCATTCATTTTTCCACTTGATCATCAACAAGATGGTATTGGAATAGGTTTAGACATGTTGTTAGGAAAAGACTATCCATATTGGCAATTAGGTATTCAAAATCCAGCTTTTTCTAATTATATCACACGTTCATTCACACCAGAACATTTAGTCAAAAAGACTTTTGATCCCTTAATTGATGATTTAGTTGGTTTACCTCAGGGAGATCGACTCTTGGATTTGATGATTTATAATGGGAAAAAATTATACTTGCTAGATTGCTTTTTGCCACACACTCCTGATAGCATCAAATGGGAATACACCACCCAACAAGCGGAGTGGATTATCCAAAATGAACCACAAATCTGGTCACACCTTTTGGCAGAGGATTTAATCTATGAAACGAGCACCAATAAGATTAAAAAACTTGTCGATCAAAGTCCTAGTTCTCCAGGCATGCCAAAAGAAGCTCCAGGTAGAACTGCAAATTTTATGGGACTACGAATTATCGAAGCTTTTATGAACAAAAATCCTGATATTACTGTCGAACAATTATTAACAATCGAAGCTCAAAAAATCATGGATAAATCAAAATATAAACCAAGAATAAAGTAACAACTGATCACAGCTTTGAAATAATGCTAAAAGGTTTTTCCAAAAAAAATCCTTACTTTGTTTTGCTATTATTAAATACAATTTTTGAGAAAATATAAATTATTGAATTATGTCAAAAAGAAATATCCCCGTTGTTGATTTAGACCATTTCATTCATGGAGATTCTGCGGTGCGTGCAGATTTTGTTGCAGAATTAGGTCGAGCTTTTACAGAAGTTGGATTCGTTGGAGTAGATAATCATGGTGTGCCGGAACAATTGGTTGATGATTTTTATGCTGCGGCAAAACGATTTTTTGCGTTGCCTGTTGAAGTGAAAAAACGATACGAAGTGTCGGGGCTAGCGGGTCAAAGAGGTTATACTTCTTTTGGAAAAGAGCATGCGAAGCAATCGGAAGTAGCTGACTTAAAAGAGTTTTTCCAAATCGGACAAACAGTATCTGATGATCATCCTTTGAAAAATCAATATCCAGATAATGTCAAGGTAGCTGAAGAACCTGAGTTTTTCCGCTTAGGAAATGAATTATATCAAGCTTTTGAAAAATCTGGTGGAGCACTTTTAGAGGCTATCGCGATATATTTAGATCTTGGTGAAGATTACTTCACTAAAAATATTGAAAAGGGAAATAGTATTCTACGAGCGATCCACTACCCTCCTATTACTAAAGAACCTGAATCGGCGATTCGGGCTGAACAGCATGAAGATATTAACTTGATTACCTTGTTAGTGGGAGCCTCCGCAGGTGGTTTACAAGTCCTAGATATGGAAGGGGAATGGCTACCTGTTATGCCTAAGGAAGGAGAAATTGTTGTAAATGTTGGAGATATGTTACAACGCTTGACTAATAATCTTTTGAAATCTACCACTCATCGAGTAGTTAATCCTCCGAGAGAACAATGGCATATGCCTCGATTATCGATTCCTTTCTTTTTACACCCAAAAAGTGATATGGATTTGACTTGTTTGGACAAATGCGTAACTGATGAGAATCCCTTGGCTTATGAACCAATTACGGCAGGAGAATATTTGGATGAGAGATTGAGACAAATTGGACTGAAGAAGTAATCCTCCAGCACTTAAATGGGAGCCTTTTTCCTTGGCCTTTCGGCAAGGAAAAAGCTAAACTTAACTTGTGAGACGGTTACAATTTAGAGGATAAAAAAATGGACTTTGAAATTAAATTTCAAAGTCCATTTTTTATTAAACTAAAATCGGTAAGGAAAAAAGGCTCTCATTTAAGTGCTGGGGGGGTTACCTCAACACCGCAAGATTAGCTCCCGAATACAAAATCTCTTCTCTTACTATTGGTTTCAGTTCCTCCGCAGCTTGTAATAATAATTCTTCATCCAAAGGAAATGGTAACGGTCGCACATCACACCTACCTATTGAAAAAGCGGACAATGCTCTTCGGTCTCCACTAAATCGAGAAGCATAATTCTCAAAAACAGATTCCACACTAATTGGAGTAGATCGAATCAAATCGTTATTCCTTGCATCAAAATATTCCAAATGACCTGAAACAATAGCCACTTTACTTTGGAACATTTCAAAAACTCTTGCTCGAATTAAAACCCTTCTTGGTACCTTAATATCATTGCCTAAGGTATCTTTCATCACATTTCCATTCGCATCCAAAACATAGTCAAATCCGTCTTCGATTTCTTTAGAATCGACATATTCACGTTCTGTGATTCGTTCTGGACTAACATCAATTTGGGTAATGTTCATTCGTACTTTCAAATCAATATTTTCATTGATAGGTTCTGACAAATGAAATTGGTTCCACCCACTATTTAATTCATCCACACCCATTCGTAAAACTTCATTTTCAAATTCTCTAGGCAAAACAACTTGAGCGTTATTTTTCATTTCAAATAAAACATGAGTCGTTCCCAATTCTCTTGCTTTGTATTTCAGTTCATTCACATCCTGATAATTTTGGAAATAGTTTTCTATTTTATCCAAATTATGAAAAGCATCTCGTGCAGCTAATTTATCACCACGTTCAGCATCAACTAATTGAAATTGGGCCGTTTTATATAAAGCACTTGCAGCTTTTTTCATAGCAGCCGTTTCTAACTCATCAACTTTTACAAATTTAAACTCTGCTTGATATCCTTTGATACTCAACAAAGGTAAAAGTGGAGAAACCATTTCTTGACGTTTTCTGATATGTCGATAAATATCAACAATTCTTTCTTCGCTACCAGGTCGATCTTCCAATCTTGCGATTCGTTGCATGTCTTGCTGCGTCGCTTTTTCGAAGGCTTTTTCTAACGCTTGAACGTGTTTAACTTTTTTTCTCTTTTTACCTGAAAGTTTTCGAGTTGCTAATTCGACGGCTTCATCGTATCGACCTTGTTCTACTAATTTTTGTGTTCTTGCACAGGAGCTTACCAAGATTGCAAAAGCCAAGAGTACGAGGAAAGTTAGGGTTGAAGATTTATGAAATACTAGCATGGCTTAAAATTTTAATTATGATAAAATAGACTGTTAGGTTTTTACTATTTCATAAAAATAAATTTTATCACCCTCGGATATCACTAATATTCAGTTAATTATAAAAGTCATTTGGTTAAAAAGTATTAATTATTTTTTCAGAACATTAAATAATGCTAAAATGAGCTTTCCTTTTTCAAATTTTGAATTGTTAAATTAATGACTTTTCACTCCTTTTCTTAAAATATCTAAACCAAATTAGGATAGAATAATGTTATAAATATGTAAATTTAGATGTAAATAATTAAACATCACGAGCTAATGGTTGAATATCACTACATGGTAGATTTTAAATTACCTAATGTATTATCAGAAGAATTTATGGATCTAGTGCCTTTTCAAAGACTTGCCGTAAATAAACTTTTTGAAGAAGGAAAGGTTATTAATTATGCCTTATCGCTAGAAAGTTCTAGACTTTGGGGAATTTTTGTAGCTAACTCAGAATTGCAGGTGATGGATGTGCTTTCGGATTTACCTTTAACTCCATTTATGAAAGTAGAAATTAGTTTATTAACATTTTATAATGATGTAAAAACAAAAGTCCCCAAGTTTTCTTTAAATTAAACCAAATTTCATAAAAAAATAACCATATATTTTCAACTTTTTGGTTTTTTATATGTTTAATTCGTAACTTGGGACTTAATTAATGAGATAGACAT